>NZ_QTVP01000006.1:0-131797 GCF_003460645.1 Faecalibacterium sp. OF04-11AC
ATTTTGAATTCCCCACTATATTTTTTCTGTGGTATTCCCTTTGGCATACAAAAACACCCCATTTCCTAAACAGTATACCATACTGTCTAACAAATGGGGTGCAGTTCATGAATTGCAGAAACTGTTTTTATCCGTTCACTGGGAATCTGGCAATTATCCCGAAAAATTTGTCCGTCCGATGCACAATTCCACACGAGTTATTTCTGCGTGGGATGGTGATAAGCTGGTCGGGCTGGTTCGCGCGCTTGATGATGGAGAAACAGTCGCATTTTTCCATTATCTTTTGGTGGACCCTGCTTATCAGGGACAGTACATTGGAGATGAGCTGATGAAACGGATCATGAGTTTCTATCAAAATCTTCTGTATGTGAAAGTTATGCCGTCTGATCCTAAAACGATCCCATTTTATGAGCGATATGGCTTTCAACAATATGATAATTACTCTGCAATGGTGCGGAAGCACTTTTTGTGAGTTGGTATGATGGATCGATTTGCAGCGAGCAAGGAAACCGTAAGGAGTACAGAGCATGGATGCAAACTGTACCAGTAAAAGAAGGAAAGTCAAGAGTATGGAAACGGTATACATTGCAGGCGGGTGCCTTTGGGGCGTCCAGCATTTTTTTGACACGGTGCCCGGTGTACGGACGACCGAAGCCGGGAGAGCCAACGGAACAACAAACACGCTGGACGGCCCGTATGATGGATACGCAGAGTGCGTTAAAGTGGTCTTTGATGAGAAATGTACCAGTGTTACAGAGCTTATGGAGCATCTGTTTGAAATCATCGACCCGTACAGCCTGAACAAACAGGGCGTTGATGTTGGAAAAAAGTATCGCACGGGGCTTTACAGCACAAATCCCGGACATCTGGAAGAAGCAAGAGCCTTTATTGACAGCCGGAAGGACCGGGATAAAATCGTTGTGGAAGTGCTGCCGCTGACGAATTACGTCCGGAGTGCAGAGGAGCATCAGCACCATCTGGAGCGGTACCCGGAAGATTGCAGCTACTGTCATATCCCGGATGAAGTCTTAAACAAATACAGGAATCAGTAAGCAAAGGAAAAACGAAAATGCGGGGATTGGGAACGATCATCAATGCGCTGGCCATTGTGATAGGCGGTGTGCAGGGTATTTTGTTCAAACGCTTTCTGAAAGAGCGCTATCAGGATACAATCATCAAAGCCACGGGCTTTTCCGTGGTGTTTCTGGGAGCGGCGGGAACGCTCTCCAAGATACTGACGGTTATGCCAGACGGAACTTTGAGCACCGGTGGCTCTATGGTCATGATTCTATCGCTGGCGTTGGGTGCGCTGCTGGGTGAACTTATTGATCTGGATGCACAGTTTGAACGCTTTGGCGAGTGGCTCAAACACAAGACTGGCAGTGACGGCGACAACCAGTTCGTCAACGGCTTCGTGTCGGCATCCCTGACGGTGAGCATCGGGGCCATGGCCGTCATCGGCTCCATTCAGGATGGCATCTACGGCGACCATTCCACGCTGGTGGCAAAAGCGATTCTGGACTTTATCATTGTGCTCATCATGGCGTCCTCCATGGGCAAGGGCTGCGTGTTTTCATTTATTCCGGTGGCAGTGCTGCAAGGTGCCATGACGGCTCTTGCGGTAGTGCTGTCCGGCTTTATGACGGACGCTGTGCTGAACAATCTCTCGCTGGTAGGAAATATTCTGATTTTTTGTGTGGGCATCAATCTGGTGTGGCCAAGAACCATCAAGGTGGCAAATCTGCTGCCGTCCCTTCTGGTTGCAGTGGCGCTGACGGGGATTTTATGAATCGGAATTTGTTAAATTGGAAAATTAGAATTTAGAGGAGGCAATGCAATGGATATTTCCTATAATTGTGAAAATAAAAAATTTAATTATAGAGTATGTGCCATGATAATCGCGGAAAATAAAATTTTAGCGATGCACGATGAACGTTCACCTTATTTTTATCTTCCGGGTGGAAGAGTTAAGATGGGTGAAACTGCTGAGCAAGCAGTGGTTCGGGAAGTTCAGGAAGAACTTGGTGTAACTCCAAAGATTACACGTCCATTATGGCTCAATCAGGCTTTTTTTACCGAAGATGTGGATAATCTACATTATCATGAACTGTGTATTTATTTTCTGGTGGATATTTCAGAGACAACTCTACTGGAAAGAGGAAACGTCTTTACTCTGACAGAAGGAAAGCATATCCATACTTTTGAATGGCTGGAGTTTGATAGATTGAAAGATGAATATTTTTATCCGCTTTTCCTGAAAAAAGCAATTTACGATCTTCCCGATGAATTCACCCTTCGCACGGAATTAGAGTAACAAATTCGCGTTTATCAAGGTGAACATTTAAGTATTAAAAACGGGAGTGAAACAAATGATGACCATTGCACAGATCATGGAAAAGATGATCGCCTTTTCCGAAGGGAATATCCATGACATCACGCACCTGAGCTGCGTGTGGACCTATGCCAAAACCATTGGTGAGCTGGAGGGGCTGGACGCAGACACGCAGTTTATTCTGGAGGTGGCGGCCATCACCCACGATATCGCCTGCCCGCTCTGCCGCAAAAAGTACGGCAACACCAATGGTAAATATCAGGAGCAGGAGGGTGCCCCGCTGGTGCGGGAGTTCTTGGCGGATACCGGCATGACGGCAGAACAGATCGACCGGGTGGCCTATCTGGTAGGGCACCACCATAGCCCGGCGCAAATCGACGGCATTGACTATCAAATTCTGATTGAGGCGGATTATATCGTCAATGCGTCCGAAAGCGGGTACAGCAAGCAGGTGATCCGAACCTTTATGGAACATACGATGAAGACGGCAGCAGGTATCCGGCTGACGAAAACAGTGTTTGGAGTGTAAAAATGATTCAGAAGCATTGCTTTGAATTCGCCTACATTGATCGTTGCAACTGTTACCACCCGGACGGAAAAGAAGAAAAACCAGCCCACCCATGTGCTGGTGGATTCCAACCCGGCCTTTGAAGAACCGTCCATGATTCTTCTGGAGCAGATCTTCACGATCGATAAATCCCGCATCGAACGCTTTATGGGCTATGCCAGCAAGGCTGAAATGCTCCGCATTGATATGGCTTTGCTGGTCAGTCTGGCTCTGAACGTTCTGAGCGGAAACCGCAGCGAATAGCGGACAACCAGTAACCCGTAAAAATGAGGTGATAGCGATGTAATCGGAGGTGAGTGAGCCATGCGAAAGAGTGCCCCCATTGAAGCGGTGGTACATTACCCCAAAACGAAAGAGGGATGGGACGAACTCGGAAAACGGGTCGCAACCGCCCACGCCAACTATGTGATCGAAAAAATCGACCGTCTGAACTGCCCCACATGGCAGAAGCTCGAATTGCTGCAGGCGGTGATCGATACTATCAAAGGAACCTACAAACCCAAAGAACACCAAAAGCCCGGCTGGCAGCCGAGCCGATAAACAAAGCCCCACGCTCAACATATGCTTTTCTGCTCCGACCAGAGATAGTCAGATTCAGAGGCAGGTTGAGCGTGGGGCTTTTTGTGTTACATAAGTTTTTGGAATTTTGCTGACAAAATAAAATCATTGATTGTTGGCGGCCAATATGGTATTCTTTTTGCAAGGGAAGGTGAAGTGCATGAATCGTCGCAGCGTGAAAATTATGAGAAGAAAAGCCGGGGGAACAGCAGGAAAGAATGCAGAAAAGTATTCGGTCAATCTCCCGGCAGTGTGGCTTCATGCGATGGGACTTTCAAAAGAGGACCGGGTAGAACTTTCTTTTGACGGTGAAAAAATCACAGTCCGACCGCTTGCATCAACAGACCCGGAACTGTTCCGCAGAAATGCAGAACAGAAAGGACATCAGCTGAAAGAATATCGGTATTATGACGGAGATACGTTGTGTACCGTGATTTTGGCAGATTTTACAGCGGAGCAGATCTGCATCGAAAACAAAGTTGACGAAATACTGGATACTGCGTTTGGTGTGAACGAAACGCCCTCATGGGAAGACTTCCTGGCCTTTCTGGCAGACCGATGCATTCCGAAAACACGAAAGGGCTTGGATTACTATCTGGATGCTGTTGGCGTTCCGGAATATGACCCGGTTCTGCTTGTTGAAAAGACGCAGGGAAGAATGGCGGAGGATCACAAATGGCTGGAAATTATTTGACGCTGCATACCAACGACAGGGTTGTGGTGACGACTTCGCGCGGAAATCAGGAAAAATGGTTCGATGCGGAGAAAAATCTCTGGTATAAGGTGGATGATGGCTGCTTTGAGGCACTGGCAGAAGCTGTTTCCAGTGAAGTTCTGCGTAATTCCAGCAAAGCGGGCACGACTGCTATCTGGTCATGCAACTGCAACAGGATGCAGACCCTGCGCTCCGATTTGCCGCCATGCGCTATCTGAATAAGCAGAACATTGCTCCGTCCATTGAGAATTACGAGATCCTGTACCGGGGCAATCTCCCGGAAGGAAAGCGCAGCGTTCCGCAAGCAGAACTGCTGGAGCAGCTGTACCAGAAATTCAACTGTGCCCGCCCCGACGGATTACCATGGGCACAGCCTGTCGGTCAGCGATGTGATCGCACTCAAACGCAATGGCGAGGTGTCTGTGCATTATGTGGACAGCATCGGCTTCAAAGATTTACAGGGGTTTCTGGACAAGCAGCCGGAACGCCATTCGGTACTGATGAATCTCAAGGAAAAGTGCGATGCCCCGGAGTGCAATCCAACCGTCTGCCGGAAAGCGAGGGACGTTCATGAACTTTAACCATGAGGAACTCATGCTGATGATGCTCTACAACTCCGGCACCCGGCTGGGGCTTATCCACGAACTGCGGCTCATGCAGTGCTACCTGATGCCGGATGAAACCGCCCTGCGGGAGTTGTCGGAGGGCGTTATCGAAAAACTGAAACTGCTGACCGATGCAGAGTTTGCCGAACTGGAATTTCCTCCGGACTGATCTTTGCCGCCTGCGGGCGGCGTACATAAAGTATTTTGTTCTTCCAAAAGATATGCTATAATCAAATTAGACAAAATTCCTCTCTTCAAGCGGTTTCTCCGCAATTTTCCTGTGGCTCTGCTCGTATCAAAAATAAGGGACTGATTTTTAATTGTCAGAACGGAGGAACCATTATGGCAATCTTTGAAAAGACCATCCGAAACAAAAACTTTGACAAGCTGCTTCGGAAGCTGGAACAAGAAATCCCGGACAGCAGTTGGTCGGCAGATTTAGAGGCGGGCAGTGATTTCAAAGAGGGCGATGCCCGGTGCAGTGTCCGTGTGTTTGAACGGTACAGCATGATGGGCGGCAACCGCCTGAGTCTGACACTGACCATGTTCCAGAATGCGGACAGTCCGATTCGGCTGTCTGCCATCACCGCAGGAGGCAGTCAAGCGGTGTTCTTCAAGGTGAACACCCTCGGAGAAGAATCTTTTCTGGACGATGTAAAAGACCTGCTGGAAGAAATTTTGGAGGAATAAGATGTTTTACGCTGGAATTGATATGCTGTTCAGCATTCTGTTTCCTATCCTGTTCTTTGTGGTTTTGGGTATGGTCCTATACACCATCATCGGAAATATCAGCACATGGAATAAAAACAACCATTCGCCGCGGCTGACCGTTCCGGCAACGGTTGTGGCAAAGCGCACGGAAGTTTCTCGCCACCATACAGACAATACGATGGCGCATACGTTCACGACCTATTATGTGACCTTTCAGGTAGAGAGCGGCGACCGCATGGAACTTACCGTAAGGGGTTCGGACTACGGAATGCTTGTGGAGGGCGACATTGGAAAGCTGAATTTTCAGGGCACCCGCTATCTTGGGTTTGAGCGGAGCTAAGCGTTCTCCTACATTATATATGGTATCGTATCACATTCACTCATTCTCCTCGGAATGCCTGATGCTGAAATTTTTAGCTTCGACAATGGCACGATTCATCCTTGTCAGTATAAAGATACGGACAGCTACGTTATCACCAAAACATTTGTAATTAATCGGCAGCATTTTTTGAACCAGCTTCTGAACGAAGAGCCGTAATGCAGGGAAAGGACTTTATCTATGAGTGATTCTACGTTGAAAGAGCTTTGGCAGCAGGTCGCAGAAAAGAAGAACTGTGAAGCAAAGCAGAAAGAACTGACCGCCCAGAGAGATACGCTTGCTGACCGCCTGAAAAAGCTGGAAAAATCCAAGCTGGCAGAGCAGGCTGATGTGGACCGTCTGGAGGGACACAGCCTTGCCGCATTTTTCTATCAGGTCATCGGAAAGATGGATGAGAAGCTGGACAAGGAACGGCAGGAAGCCTATGCAGCCCGTGTCAAGTACGATGCGGCTCTCCATGACCTTTCTTCCGTTGATGCTGATTTAGCACAAATTCAAAATAGGTTGGCACGGCTGTCCGATTGCGAAAGGCAGTATCAAGCTGCTCTTTCCGAAAAAATCAAAAGCATCAAAGCATCTGCCCACCCTGCCGCACAGCAGGTTGCAGAAAGCGAAAGCCGCATTGCCGCGCTGAAAGTCCAAAAACGGGAGCTGCTGGAAGCCATCAACGCCGGAAAGACTGCCTTGCACACGGTCAATGAAGTTCTGGAAACTCTCGACAATGCCGAGGGCTGGAGTACATGGGACGTAATGGGCGGTGGTCTAGGGGTGGATCTCGCCAAGTATGCGGAACTGGACGATGCGCAGGAACAAATCGAACAGCTCCAAGTGGAACTGCGGCGGTTCAAAACTGAACTTTCCGATGTTGAAATCACCGCAGACCTTCAGGTTACGGTGGACAGCTTTTTGAAATTTGCGGATTTCTTCTTTGACGGCCTCTTTGCAGACTGGGCAGTTCTGGATCACATCAATCAGGCACAGAGCAGGGTGGAAAACACCAAGGGTCAAATCAAGCGAGTCCTCGCACTTCTGAAAAAGATGCGTGAAGATATTGACGTCCAAATCGCTGACGAAAAAGAGAAGCAGGAGCAGCTTGCGGTGGAAACTGAGCTGTAAGTTTGAAGAGTCCGCTTATGTGATATGATTCGATAAAACCGAATTTGCAGGAGGTGTTTCGATGAAAACAAGAAGGTTTGCTTTATGTCTGGCAACGGTTTTTCTGGTGGCGATTTATATCAATATTCAGAGAAGCCATACTTTCACCCTTTCAAACGATGAAGGCACCATAAAGACAGAACAAATACAGCCACTTTGGGGAACTGTAAAAGTGAGCGGTGATTGTGATACTGAGGTGGTCTTTACCGATGTAGAGACTGGAGAAAAATACAGAATCGGATATATTACACAGGGCGTAACGGAAAGAATCAAACTTGAACGAGGCAAATGGTATAAGGTGGCGGGCGGAGGCAACCTTACACTGAATCCGGTAAACATTCGAGTCGAATAAATGTAAGTTCCTTGCGGGCAGCTATGAAAGCTGAAGCTGAGAAGGAAGTTTGGAATATTCACATAGGAAGGAGTACAGTTCTATGAGTTACGGTTGGGCAACTGTTTTCACTTTAGCGGCATGGTTTGCAGGGCTTGTGATTGATGTAAATGTGCGGGTCGGCGACCTCGGTTTACGAACCGTGCTTCCCGTCATCGTGATGGGGTGCTGCGTTATGAAGTACATAAAGGGCAATAGCAAATAATCTTATCTCGATACACTTTCCAGCGGGCAACCTCAAAACGGTTGCCCGCTATTTTTATACCCTAAAATCTGAAGAAGGAGGTCAAAATGCCAAGCAAAACCGAAGAATATCTCGCCCTTGCCCAGCGCCCGGATGCCACCGCCTGCGCCGACTTTGACATCTGGAACAACCGGATGAACCGCTATGTGCGGTGGACATTCAGGGAAAAATGGCAGAGGGCAAAAGCGTCGGCTACAAAAAGTGGGCGACCAATGACGAAGCAGGGCTTCAAAAGCTGCCGAAGGTCAAGGAGTTGGATGCGGAGTTCTCAGAGCTACTGACAAAAAAGAAGCAGCCTACCCGGACTACCGCAAGGCACGGAACGAGATGCAAGAACTGGTTCGGGCTCAGAAAAACGTAGAACGATTTTTTGCAGAGGAAAAGGACACCACCGAGAAAACACAGACACGTTAAAAAAGTCGCCGAGGAGCTTTCCCGGTTGGGAGGCATCCTCGGCGGATTTTTTAGTTTATATAGCAGCTTTGCGGAGCAATGCGCCTGTTACCCGTATATTTTCCCCACGATCTTTCCGCGTGCTGCGGCGGGCAGGAGTTTGCACAAAAGGCTCAGGAATTTATACTGTGCACCGGCAACATAAACGACTGCCGGGTTCTTTTTCTCCACAATACCGGCGATGTACCGCCCAATGCGTGCCGGGTCCATGCCGTTTTGCTCGTCGTGCTCCATCTGACTGACGCTCCGGGAGATACGCCCGCCGTATTCATCATCGCCGAGAATGCTTTTTTGACGTGCCTTTGTAAAACCGGTGCAGATGTCACCCAATTCTACGACAGTAACATGGATGCCATAGGGCTTGACTTCATTTGCCAGAGCATAAGAGTAAGAGGAAACGGCAGCTTTGCTTGCGGAGTAGAAGGTCTGGAACGGAATGTGTGCTACGGCGGCAACGGAGCTGATGTTCACAATATGCCCCTTCCCTTGATGGTGCAGGAAGGGGAGAACTGCTTTATTCACGTTGACCGTTCCGAAGAAGTTCACATCAAACTGTGCTTTGGCTTGCTCCATGGACGTAAACTCCACCGCACCGGAAATGCCAAAGCCTGCACAGTTGATCACTGCATCAATTTTGGTCTCTTTTTGGATGACCTGCTGCACAGCGGCGTTGACCGCATCTTCATCGGTCACATCGACAGATAGATGGGTGACGCCCTCCATAGGGATACTTCTGCGGCTGAACTCATAGACGACGCAGCCGCTCTCTTTCAGAGCGGATGCCGTGCACCGCCCGATGCCGGAGCTTCCTCCGGTAACAATGACCACCTTGTTGGTTTCTCCCACCATGATTTTCCTCCTGAAAATGTTGATCTGGTTCGAGTATACCGTATCGCAGGGCGGCTGTCTATACGGATAGCCGGATCGTGGAAAAGTACAGGGATCAACTTGCGCAAATTTTCACGCAGATTTTTTACACAGCCAATGCCAATTAGCACTTGAAAACGAAACGCTGCGCAAGTATACTATACTAGCTATACTGTACAAGCTTGATCAAAAATCAGTATGCCAGTTGACCATAAAAGACATACCAGAATTGAAGTGCGCGGCAGAATCAAAACCCTACGAGGATGAAAATGGAATTCGATAGAAGACTTACAGATGAAATCTACACTTCCGATACGGTAAGGCTGGGAAAAGATGCATTTCAGGCCATGCAGGAGACGATCTATCATAATGGCGGTGTCGGAACCATTACCGGGTACTATGATGCCGAATTGTCGATCCTGTCGGTCAGTGATCTGTTGCTGCATAATCTGAACCACAGCTATGCATCCCTGATGGAGCAGACAAAGGGTTCGCTGAAGAATCTTTTCTATAAGAAAGATGCCACATTCCTCGACAATGCGCGCTTTCGTCAGATTCAGGGCGGAGGGGAAGGCCGGATCCTCACGGCAGATGGCTCTCCCGTCTATGTGCGTCTCTACAAAAAAGATGCAGTCGATACGGATGGAACACCGATCTGGATCCTGTCAGTACAGATGAACTGGGCGTATGAGAACCTTGCGCTGGTCAATGAATCCATCCATTCTGCACTATGGTATTTTGAGTGTAATGAAAACGGTGAGATCGTTCATGTGAACTGGAGCCATGCGTTCCGGCAGATCCTTGGTTATCATGACATTCTGGATTTTCCGAACAAATTGGATTCGTGGTCGAACCTTCTGCACCCGGAGGACTATAACCGGGTAATGCAGCTGCTTTTGGAAACGATTGCGGACAAAACCAATACTACAAAATATAATGTTGAGTACCGACTGAAAATGCAGGATGGCCAATACCACTGGTTCCGAGCATCGGCGGAGGTGATACGCCGTCTGGATGGCTCGGCCAATCGAATTGCCGGAATCATCAGCAACATTGACGCGGAAAAAAGAAGCCTGATGCAGGCGCAGCGGGCAGCGGCATTCCACCGCGCATTCACCAGCGCAAACCTCTGCGAATACTATGTAAATCTGGAAAAGAACACCTTTGATACTTTCAAAGTGGAGCCCTCTTTGATGACGGCCTTTGAGCAGAATCACACATGGGATGGACTGGTCCGGTTCTTTGTGGATAACTATGTGGTGGAAGAGGATAAAAAGTCTGTAACGAATTTCTACAATCGCGCCTACATCACGGAAAAATTAAAGGGGCTGGAGACGGAGCTGCGTCAGGAGTGCCGCATCGTTCTGAATGGGAAGGAACGATGGGTCAGCAACGTGGTCATGCGCGGCGAGATCGAAGATTCCGAATATGCGATGATTTTTCTGCGGGACATCACAGAGTCCAAAGCAGAGACGGCACGGCGGATGCAGATGGCCTCAGATAACGCATCGATGGATCTTTTGATCAAGAGTATGGTGCGTCTGCTGGACCGCTTTATCGTCTGCGATCTGGAGAATGACCGGTATCGGTTCTACAATCTGCAAGGCGACATGATCTACGCGCCGACGGGAACCTACCATGATTTTGTGGAGCAGGTGGCTGCAAAGTATAAGACACTGGAACCGCTGGACGCATTGGCCGCTTTGATCTCGCCGGAAAATATCCGCAAGAATTTGCAGGGCGAGAACGACATCTACAAATTTGAATACTGCTCCATAGATGAGAACACCTATAAGATCGCTTCCTTCATTCCGCTGGAGTGGGATGGCACAAAGCTGGTCAAAGCACTGTTGGCCTCTATGGATGTGTCACAGGAGAAAAAGGCCGAGATCGAATCCCATAAGGCACTGAAGGATGCGTACCGGGCGGCGGAAAACGCAAGCCGCGCCAAGACAGAATTTCTCTCCAATATGTCCCATGATATCCGTACACCGATGAATGCAATCGTTGGCTTGACCGCCATTGCGGGCGCGAATATCGAGAGTCAGGACAGGGTGGTCGAGTGCCTTGGCAAGATCACAAAATCGAGCCGTCATCTGTTGGGACTGATCAATGAAGTGCTGGATATGGCCAGAATCGAGAGCGGGCGAATGAGCCTTGCCGAGGAGGATTTCAGCCTGCCGGAGCTGGTCGATAACCTGCTCACCCTCACAAAGCCGGCAATCGACGAGCACAAACATCAGCTCGAAGTCCATGTTGAGCACATCGAGCACGAAGCTGTCTGCGGCGACAGCCTGCGCATCCAGCAGGTCTTTGTGAACCTGATGAGCAACGCCGTCAAGTATACCCCGGATGGAGGAAACATCACCCTTACGATCAAGGAAAAACCGAACGGCTTCTCGGCGCTTGGCTGCTACGAGTTTTCCATCGAGGACAACGGCATCGGGATGACGCCGGAATTCCAGAAAATCATGTTCGAGCCGTTCAGCCGGGCAGACGATCACCGGACGACCAAGGTGCAGGGCACCGGTCTTGGCATGGCCATTGCAAGAAACATCGTCAACCTGATGAATGGTGATATTCAGGTCGAAAGCGCTCCCAACAAGGGAACGAAGATCACGGTCACGGTCTATCTGAAGCTTCAGGAGAACGAGAAGGAACAGGAAAAAGAACTGCTCGATCTGCCGGTACTGGTCGTGGACGATGACAAGACCTGCTGCGAAAGCACCGTTGCGACCCTTCAGGAAATCGGCATAGCGGGCGAATGGGTTCTGACCGGTAAGGAAGCTGTGGAGCGCTGCTATGTGCGTCATGAGACCAACAGCGACTATTTTGCGGTGATTCTGGACTGGCAGATGCCGGAAATGGACGGTATTGCAACCGCCAGAAAAATCCGGGAACGGGTAGGAGAAGAGGTCACGATCATCATCCTGACTTCCTTTGATTTCAGCGAAATTGAAGAAGAAGCCAGAGCGGCGGGCGTGAATGCGTTTATGGCAAAACCGCTGTTCCGTTCCCGTCTGACGGCAACTCTGCGGCAGTTTACATCCGGGAAGAAGGAGAAAAACGCCCGGAACTATCTGGAAGACTTTGCGAAGGAAAACTTTGCGGGCAAGCGGATCCTTCTTGTGGAAGACAATGCGCTGAACCGTGAGATCGCAACCGAGATCATAGGCATGACGGGCGTGACCATTGACATTGCCGAAAACGGAAAAATTGCAGTCGAAAAGGTGATGGAAGCGCCAGAAAAGTGGTACGATCTCATTTTTATGGACATCCAGATGCCCATCATGAATGGTTACGAAGCCACTGCTGCGATCCGTGCGCTTGCCGGCAGCCGGGGCAAAGTGCCCATCATTGCCATGACGGCAAATGCCTTTGCCGAGGACGTGCAGCTGGCAAAGAACACCGGCATGAACGAGCATATCGCCAAACCGCTTGATTTGAATAAGCTGAACGATGTGCTGAAACAGTGGCTGTGATCTGCAATTCAACGTTGTTGCTGTTGCATTAAAAAGTTGAATTGCTATCATTGCCCATCAAAAATACGTTGGTACGTTTTACACTGTGACGATTCAAAAAAACAAAGGAGAGGTGTTTTACTATGATCTACAAAAAGCGATACGGTCAACCCTTTGATACCGAAAGTGTAGTGGGTTCTTTTTTGCCCATGATGGAAACGATACCCTATCTGACCAAGGAGCCGGATGGTTTCTCCTATGCCATGGAGCCGCAGGATGTCCTGTATGGTCTTGGCGAAAACGTCCGTGGTATCAACAAGCGCGGGTGGGTGTACGAAAGCAAATGCTCCGATGACGGCAACCATACCGAGGGCAAATCCTCGCTGTACGGTGCTTATAATTTTATGATCGTGTCCGGCAAGGATACATTTGGCTTTTTTATCGACTACCCGGGCAAGGTCACCTTTGACTGCGGCTACACCGACATGGATACCTTACGCATCACGGTGGCCGAGGAAAATTACGATTTCTACATCATTGAGGGCGAAAGCCTGACCGATATTGTGCACCAGTTCCGCCAGTTGGTGGGACGCAGTTATATTCCGCCCAAATGGGCTTTTGGCAACGCCCAGAGCCGCTGGAGCTACATGAACGAGGACGAGGTCCGCGAGGTGGTGGCAAATTACCGTTCCAATAATATGCCGCTGGACGCTGTGGTTCTGGATATTGATTACATGGAGCGTTACAAGGACTTTACGGTGGATGCGCAGCGCTTCCCGCGTTTTGCGGACTTTGCCGCCGAGATGAAAGCGCAGGGCATCCATCTTGTCCCCATCATCGATGCAGGAGTCAAGGTCGAAGAGGGATATGATGTGTACGAGGAAGGCGTGAAAAACGGCTACTTCTGCACGAATCAGGATGGCACCCCCTTTGTAGCCGGTGTGTGGCCGGGACGGGTACACTTCCCCGATATGCTCAACCCGGAAGCCCGCGCTTGGTTTGGCAGTCAATATAAAGTTCTGCTGGATCAGGGGATCGAGGGCTTCTGGAATGATATGAACGAGCCTGCTATCTTCTACGCAGAGGAAAGACTGAAAAAGACTTTTGCCCAAATTGGGGAATACAACAAGCAAAACCTGGATATTTCCAGCTTTGGTGCTTTTACCGGCATGGTGGCAGAGCTTTCCAACAACGAAAACGATTATAAGATGTTCTACCACAACACCAAACAGGGGCGTATGCGGCACGACAAGGTACATAATCTTTTTGGTTATAACATGACCCGTGCTGCAGGCGAGGCTTTTGAGCGGCTGGAGCCGGACAAGCGCATTTTGATGTACTCCCGTTCTGCCTGCATCGGGATGCACCGGTATGGCGGCATCTGGACCGGCGACAACCATTCTTGGTGGAGCCACATTCTGCTTGCGCTGCACATGATGCCCTCCCTGAATATGTGCGGCTTCCTGTACGAAGGCCCCGACATTGGCGGCTTTGGCAGCAATACCACGGAGGATCTGGTGCTGCGCTGGTACGGCTTGGGCATCTTCTCTCCGCTGCTGCGGAACCACTCTGCCAACGGCACCCGCCGGCAGGAACCCTACCGCTTTAAGAACAAGGCCGCCTTTGCCGGTATTTTACAGCTGCGCTACCTGCTGCTGCCCTACATTTACAGCGAGTACATGAAAGCTGCCCTGCACGACGGCATGTACAGTATGCCGTTGGCGTTCGCCTTCCCGGAGGACGACTTTGCCCGCCGGGTAGAGGATGAGGTGATGATCGGTGAAAGCCTGTTGATCGCCCCGGTATATGAGCAAAATGCCCGAGGTCGGTATGTTTATCTGCCGGAGGAGATGCTGCAGGTGCGGGTAAAGTGCAGCGAAAGCAACCGCATGGAAACCAGCGTGCTGCCGGCAGGCCATCATTACATTCCGGTGGAGCTGGATGAAGTGGTGTTCTTTATGCGCAAGGGACACCTTCTGCCCCTTGCCAAGGACGGCAAAAAGATCCAGAGCGTTGCCGATGTGGATTTTGCAGATCTGCGCCTGCTTGCCTATGCTCCCGATGGTGCATCCTATGAATACTATACCGATGACGGCGAGACAAAGGATTATGATAAGCCGGAACATTTTGTGCAGATCACGCTGGATGCGGATGGAAACGCAAAGAGCGATCGTGCTACGGTCAAAGTAGAAGGATAATCGTCAGTCATTACGCAGTTCCTACAGAGTGGCAGCGTTTCAGCTTGAAATGCTGTCACTCTTTTTTGTTGTCTGAACCACAGAGATCTGTTCTGTTTGAGCTGTTTCATGAAGTCGTCGGGTACCCGCTGTGTGCTGGGAAGTGGCTCAAGGATAGATTGGCGTTCACAGCGACATTTGTGAAAAGAGCATATCCTGTAGGGATGAGCTTTGCAACACCGAAAACGGACGGATGATCGTGGAGCTGTATCTGGGCAAGCAGGAACATCACGTCTCCAGAATTTTGTACTGAAAAAAGGGCTGCTGCACAGGGAACAGACCTTGTGCAGCAGCCCTTTATGGTATGTAGGAACTCAGTCCTTCTTCTCGGCGGTGCGGGCAAAGAAGTTGGCGAGGACGGCACCGGAAATGTTATGCCACACAGAGAACACAGCGCCGGGGATGGTTGCCAGCGGATACTGTGCAAAGTGGGCGGCAGCCAGAGAGGTGGCCAGACCGGAGTTCTGCATTCCGACCTCGATGGAAATTGCACGGCACTTGGTGGAATCCAGCTTCAGCAGCTTACCCACGCCAAAGCCGGTGAGGTAGCCCAGCAGGTTGTGCAGGATGACCACGGCAAGGATCAGCAGGCCGCTGGTCATGATCTTGGCGGAGTTTGCGGACACAACAGCGCAGATGATGAGCACGATGGCGGTGGTGGAGATCAGCGGCAGCACCCGGACGGCGTTCTGGGTGAAGGCGTGGAAGAAGTGATTGACCACAAAGCCCAGTGCGATGGGCACCAGCACCACCTTGACGATGGACAGGAACATATTCACCGGGTTCACATCCACTCGCTGACCGGCATACAGCAGGGTCAGCAGCGGGGTGAGGAAGGGCGCCAGCACGGTGGAAACTGCGGTCATGCCAACGGACAGTGCAACGTCGCCCTTGGAAAGGTAGGTCATCACGTTAGAGGAGGTGCCACCGGGGCAGGTGCCCACCAGAATGACGCCGATAGCCAGCTCGGTGGGCAGGTGGAACAGCTGGGTCAGCGCCCATGCCAGAAAGGGCATCAGGGTGAACTGGGCAATGCAGCCGATGACCACGTCTTTCGGGCGGCTGAACACTACCTTGAAGTCCTCCGGCTTCAGGGTAAGACCCATGCCGAACATAACGATGCCCAGCAGAGTGTTGACCCATGCGGTCTTTACCACGCTGAAGGTGCCGGGGAACAGCAGAGCCAGTGCCGCTACCACAATGACGATGGCGGCCATGTACTTGCCCACAAAGTCGCTTACTTTTTCCAATGTTTTCATGATGAAATCTCCTTTTTCAAAACACTTGTTTTTGCGGATGCAAAGGCAATGAAACATCCGGAAAATGGCTTTCCCGCAAACAAAAACGCTTTGTCCCCTACGGTTCGTAAGAGACAAAGGCGTATAAACTCCTCTGCGGTACCACTCTTATTGCCGGTGCAAAGCCCGGCCCCTCAGTGCGCATCCAACAATGCGCGGCCCGTGATAACGGGGGCCTGCCGTTCCCGCTTACTGGGGCGTAGATACCGCCCATTCAGCCGGAAAGCTCGGAGAGGATCTTCCCACGGACGCCCTGCACTGCCTTGCACCATCCGGCAGCTCTCTGCAGCATTCTTTCCGGGTACTCTTTCTCGTCATAGCCGAATATTTCACTGCCACGAAGTATACTCTTCTGCCGGGTCGAAGTCAAGAAAAACGACCCCTCTAGTTTTTCATCTGATTCACACCGGAAGTGAAAACTGCTCACACGATGACGGCGGTGGTGGCGGAGACGGCAGCGGCTGCGGCTGTCTCATCGCCATTGCGGTGGTCGTGGTTTTGATTCTGATCGTCATGGGCGGCTGAAGGAATCCCCACAGGCTATATGCTTCCTGTGGGGATTTTTTGAATCTGCTTGTAGAAACCGGCAGTCTGTGGTAGGATGGGACTAAAGAAAAACAGGAGGGATAGCATATGGTTTTACTGGTTGTGGATACACAGAAAGGTATCGTGGATGAACGCCTGTATGCGTTCGAAAAGTTTGTCAGCAATGTTAAAGAACTGATCCGGACCGCTCGCGAACAGGGGATAGAGGTCATCTATGTCCAGCATGACGATGGGCCAGGGACAGGCTTCTCCATCGGGGACGACGAGTTTGAGGTCTACTCTGAGTTCACACCGCTGCCGACCGAAAAACGGTTCGTCAAGACCGTCTGCAGTGCATTCAAAAAGGAGAGCGGCCTGCTGGAATATCTGACTGCAAAAGGCGAAAAAGATGTGATGGTCTGCGGCATCATGACGGACTTCTGCATCAATGCAACGGTGGAGGCAGGCTTTGAGCATGGCCTGCACATGATCGTTCCCGCCTACGCAAATTCTACGCAGGACAATGAGTACATGACAAGGGAGCAGAACTATCGCTATTATAATGAGTTCCTCTGGCCGGATTGCTATGCAGACTGCGTACCGATGGATAAGGCGCTGGAATTGCTCAAAAAGTGAAATGGAGTGAGTTTTGAAATACAGAGAGATCGTGGACGGCATTTTTCTTGACCGTCCCAATCGTTTTATTGCCCATATAGATGTGAACGGTGCGGTGGAAACCGTCCATGTCAAAAACACCGGGCGGTGCAGGGAACTGCTGCTGCCCGGTGCGGCGGTGCGTCTGGAAGTGTCGGACAACCCGAAACGCAAGATAAAATCTCTATTATAATGGATGCGATTGTTTGGAACAAGATGAAAGATACCGGTGCATCGGATCTGTCCCCGGAGAGCTGCAACAAGCCCTCCGGGGCCATTTTTGTTTTTCGAAATCTTTTCCGCAGGGGAAAACCATGGTATACTGAACACAACGAATCCAAAGTAATAAACCGGGAGGTACCGTTATGAAGTGGGGAATTTTAGCGACCGGCACCATTGCCAAAAAGTTTGCATCTACGGTGGAACAGATGGGCGCGGAGGGGGAGCAGCTTGTTGCCGTGGGCTCCCGGCATTTGGAAAGTGCCCAGGCGTTTGCACAGCAGTACGGCATTCCCCGCTGCTATGACTCCTACGAAGCCCTTGCCGCAGACCCGGAGGTGGAGGCTATCTACGTTGCCACTCCCAACACCCTGCACTACGAAAACTGCAAGCTCTGCTTGGAGCAGGGCAAGCACGTTTTGTGCGAAAAACCCTTTACCATCAACCCGGAGCAGGCGCAGGAGCTGTATCGTCTGGCAGAGGAAAAGCACCTCTTTCTCATGGAGGCGTTCTGGATCTGGCTGCTACCGCTGTACGACCGCATGCGCGAGATCCTTGCGGCGGGCACCATCGGGGAGCTGAAGCAGATTACCTGCCAGTACGGCTTTGTGGCCTCCGGTGCCCGGAAGAACCGCAAGTTTGATTCCGGTCTGGGCGGCGGTGCGCTGCTGGATATCGGCATCTACAATCTGGGCTTTCTGCGCATCCTTACCGGACAGGATCCGGAGAAAGTGGAAACCAAAGAGGTCCACATCAACGAGTACGGCACCGACGATTACAGCCGCCTTGTGCTGACCTACCCCGGCGGCTGCAAGGCGGAGTCTGTCCAGACCATCGGGCAGGAGCTGGAGCGCAACGCCCGCATCCTTGGCACCAAAGGCAGCATCTTTCTGCCGGATTTCCAGCACGCCGAGACTATGACGCTGGTAGTGGAGGGCAAAGCACCGGAGGTCATTCGCTGCCCGGTGGACATCAACGGCTTTGAGTATGAGATCCGGGAAGCAAGCCGCTGCGTCAAGCTGGGGCGTACCGGCAGCGACCGCTACACCCCGCAGGACAGCCTTGCCCTGACCCGACTGATGTACGACACCCGCATGAGCTGGGGCATGAAGTTTGCGGGGGAGGTGTAAGCGCACATCCTGCCGCGGGTCTTTTGCGTGCGAAAACCATGGGACACTAAGAACGACAACTTGGAATTTGTGGAGGAAAGCCCGACGAAAGAAAAAGACTTGTCAAACTCGTTGCGGAACGATTCACTATTGGACAAGCTGGTGGATGAGCTGGCTAAGGGCAAAGCGATGGAGAAGATCAAGCGGACAAACAAATGAGAAAAAAGCAGCCTATTACACACCGACAGAGAATGCGGTATAATTCTTGAAAAAACACTGTATGGAAAGGACAAACACGATGAACGCTCTGGATATTATGAAACGCCCTGCCGCTTATGTCAGTGGCTATGAAAACACCCCCACGGAGGAGCAGAACCGTGCAAAGCAACTGTGCTGGGAGTACAACCGCACCGCTCCCAACGAACAGGAAAAGCGGCGCAGTATCCTGCAGACCTTGCTAGGCACCTGCTCTCCCATGACCGGCATTGAGCCGGATTTCCACTGTGACTATGGCTTCAACATCCATACCCACGGCTTGGCGGTCATCAACTATAACTGCGTCATTCTGGATACCTCTCCGGTAAATATCGGAGCAGGTGCCTTTATTGCCCCCGGCGTATGCCTTGCCTGCTCCGGTCATGCCATCGACCCGGAGCAGCGCAGCCACGGCATTGGCACCTCGGCACCCATTACGCTGGAGGAAAACGTCTGGATCGGCGCAAATTCCACCATCTGCGGCGGCGTTACCATCGGGGCAGGCTCGGTTATCGGGGCGGGAAGCGTCGTCACTCATGACATTCCCGCTGGAGTCATCGCTGCAGGGGTGCCCTGCAAGGTGATCCGCCCCATTACCGAAAAAGATAAGTTCAAGCCGGAGGATATTCTGTTCTGAGAAATTCAGATCGGAAACGCTGGAAAAACATACGCACAAGCCCTCCGGGGACATTTTTGTTTTTCGCCATGCTTTTCTGTGGGGAGAAGGCATGGTATACTGAAACCGACAACTCGGAATTTAATTTATACATTTGGAGGTGGTAAACAATGAGAAAATGTGCAAAATGCGGAAAAGTTATGGTATCAGATTTAAGGATTAAAGTAAATGGTGGTGGCTATGGGATTGTTGTTCGTGTAGATGAAAAGCAAAAGGCAACAATTATAGATGATGTAAAAGTTGCAGTCTGCCCAGAGTGCGGTTATACAGAAATGTACTTAGAGGATTTAACTAATTTAAAAGATTAGGCGATAACTTCCAGTTTTGAGAATTGAGAAAATCGATACTTGTAGATGGAGATAATCAAAATGAAAGAATATCAATATTTGATTGGAAAGATTATTGTTGCAGTGGCAATTATAGTTGCCGCAATCATTATAGCGCAGGCTATTGGTGGAGCTGGAGAAAGTATCCGCAGTGGCTTGTTTCAATTAGGGGATGCGCTTCGGTAACTTCCAGTCTGCCGGGCGGACAGACAACTGAAAAACACACAAAAAATGAGGGAGCAGCCATGGTACTTTATTTTACGGGAACCGGCAACAGCCGGTATCTGGCACGGCGCATTGCCGAAAGGCTGGAGATGCTGCTTTACGACCTGAACACCTGCATCAAGGCAGGGGATACCGCCCCGGTGCAGACCGGGCAGGATGTGGTGCTGGTAACGCCTACCTACGCATGGCGCATCCCCCGGGTGGTGTCGGAGTGGCTGGGCAAGACTGCGCTGACCGGGGCGGAGCGCAACGCTCGTATCGTGGGCACCAAGGCAGCATCTTTCTGCCTGATTTCCAGCACGCCGAGACTATGACGCTGGTAGTGGAGGGCAAAGCACCGGAGGTCATCCGCTGCCCGGTGGACATCAACGGCTTTGAGTATGAGATCCGGGAAGCAAGCCGCTGCGTCAAGCTGGGGCGTACCGGCAGCGACCGCTACACCCCGCAGGACAGCCTTGCCCTGACCCGCCTGATGTACGACACCCGCATGAGCTGGGGCATGAAGTTTGCGGGCGAGGTGTAAGCACACACCTTGCCGCGGGTCTTTTGCGTGCGGAGACTATGGCATACGGAGAACGACAACTCGGAATTTACCTCTACTCAGACATACAAACTGTTGACAATAAAGCTCCTATATAGTATGATTTTATAAACTACTATATAGGAGCTTTTGGATGAAAACAAATGGCGGATTTCTTGTTACCAAAATAAAACAACTTGGAGATCGAATCTTTGAAAAGATTCTCAGCGAAAAGAATATTGATGCGTTTAACGGAGCCCAAGGGCGTATTCTTTATGTACTGTGGCAGGAAGATGGATCTCAATCAGGTCACTCTCGATTAAATGTGGATTAGCGATAACTTCTCTTACTACGATGCTGGAAAGAATGGAAAATCAAGGGATGATAAGACGTGTTCAATCTGAAACGGACAAAAGGAAAACACTCCTGTTTCTGACTGAAAAAGCACATGCCTTAAAGGACGAATACGATTCTGTATCTGATAAAATGGGCAGTATTTACTACAAAGGTTTTTCGGAGGAAGAAATTACCCAGTTTGAGGAATGCCTCGACCGCATCAGAAAGAATCTTGAGGAGTGGCAGAAATCATGAGTATTTGTATCAAAGATCAGATTCAAAACATGAATCTCGTCATCGGATGTACAGTGGGGTGTGCATATTGCTATGCCCGCAATAATGTGAAACGCTGGCATATGATTGATGACTTTGCTGACCCTGAATTCTTTCCGGGTAAGCTCAAGATGATGGAAAAGAAACGTCCGCAGAACTTTCTTCTTACCGGCATGAGCGATCTTTCCGGCTGGAAGTCAGAATGGAGAGACGAGGTATTTGAAAAAATCCGTGAAAATCCACAGCATCAGTTCCTATTCCTTACAAAGCGACCAGATCTGCTGGATTTTGATACCGATCTGGAAAACGCATGGTTTGGCGTTACGGTGACGAGGAAAGCAGAACTATGGCGTATCGACGCCCTTCGGAAAAACGTCAAAGCAAAACATTACCATGTTACCTTTGAGCCGTTATTCGACGATCCCGGTGCAGTTGACCTTTCCAGAATCAACTGGATCGTTGTCGGCACCATGACCGGGGTTCAGAGCAGGAAGGTTCATACGGAGCCGGAGTGGGCATGGTCTCTGACGGACCAGGCACATAAGCTCGGCATTCCGGTGTTTATGAAGGAAGACCTTGTCCCTATCATAGGGGATGAAAATATGATTCAGGAAATGCCAGAAGAATTCAATAAAGTGTTAGAGGTACAGAGATCATGGCAGAAGTAATTGATGGAATCCTCATTCGTGAGGTGGAAACAAAGAACATCATGACCAAGTCCAGTCTGCCGGTAGGCGGTTACTCGGTTAATCCCTATGTAGGCTGTACACATGCCTGCAAGTATTGCTATGCTTCTTTTATGAAGCGCTTTACCGGACACACGGAGGAATGGGGCACTTTCCTTGATGTGAAGCATTGGCCGGAAATTAAGAATCCGAAGAAATATGCCGGACAGCGGGTGGTCATCGGTTCTGTGACAGATGGCTACAATCCACAGGAGGAGCAATTCGGGAATACCAGAAAACTTCTGGAGCAGCTGATCGGCAGTGACGCAGATATTCTGATCTGCACAAAGTCGGATCTTGTGGTACGGGATATTGATCTGCTGAAGAAGCTTGGACGAGTAACCGTTTCATGGTCGATCAACACACTAGATGAAAATTTCAAGAACGATATGGACTCTGCTTCTAGCATTGAGCGCCGTATCGCTGCTATGAAGCAGGTATATGAAGCAGGTATCCGTACAGTCTGTTTCGTATCCCCGGTATTCCCCGGTATCACAGATTTTGAAGCAATCTTTGAGCGGGTAAAGGATCAGTGCGATCTGTTCTGGCTCGAAAATCTCAATCTTCGAGGCGGTTTCAAAAAGACAATTATGGATTATATCGTCGAAAAATATCCTGATCTTGTACCGCTTTACGATGAGATCTATAACAAGCATAACCGCAGCTACTTTGAAGCGCTTGAAGTAAAAGCTGCGGAAATGGCTAAGAAGTATGATTGTCCCTTTGTGGATAATGAAATGCCTTATGGCAGAGTCCCGCAGGGACATCCGGCAATCGTGGATTATTTCTATCATGAGGAAATCCGAGGAACAGAAAATACCGGAAAAAGAAATCGTTAAACAGAAATTTTGTAAGAACTTTGAACGAGGGAGACTCCTTGTCCGAAGGGCAAGAAGGTGCAACCGAGAAGATTTAGAACAATTCCAGTTTGCCGGGCAGACAGGCATCTGAAAAAACACACAAAAACGAGGGAGCAGCCATGATACTATATTTTTCAGGAACCGGCAACAGCCGGTATCTGGCACGGCGCATTGCCGAAGGGCTGGATACGCCGCTTTACGACCTGAACACCTGCATCAAGGCAGGGGATACCGCCCCGGTGCAGACCGGGCGGGACGTGGTGCTGGTGACGCCTACCTACGCATGGCGCATCCCCCGGGTGGTGTGGGAGTGGCTGGGTAAGACTGCGCTGACCGGGGCGGAGCGCATCTGGTTTGTGATGGATTGCGGCAGCGAGATCGGCAACGCGGCGAAATATAACCAGCAGCTTGCAGCCCAAAAGCACCTGCGGTACATGGGCACAGCCCAGATCATCATGCCGGAAAACTACATTGCCATGTTTAATGCACCGCAAGCGGAGGAGGCACGGAGCATCGTGGAGCAGGCAGAGCCAGCACTTCAGAAGGTGCTGACCCAGCTCAAGGCCGGGCAGGAATTTCCCCCACCGAGAGAGACCCTCTACGACCGCTTTATGAGCGGCCCGGTAAACCCGGTGTTCTATTGCTTTTTCGTAAAAGCGGAGGCCTTTCGGGCAACGGACACCTGCATCGGCTGCGGTAAGTGCGTGGAGCTGTGCCCCCTGAACAACATCCGGCTGGAAAACGGCAAGCCGGTCTGGGGCAAACACTGCACCCACTGCATGGCCTGCATCTGCGATTGCCCCAAAGAGGCCATCGAGTACGGCAAAAAGAGCAAAGGCAAGCCCCGGTACCACTTTGAAGCACTGGAAAAGCAGAAAGACGTATGAAGAAAAACGATGATGGTAAAAAGTAGATGAAGTATTTATACTTACATGGATTAGGACAAAAACCAGACAGTTGGGATAGAGTGATAAAAGAAACGACGGTCTCGGACAGCAGCGTCTGCTTGAGTCTGGCAGAGATGCTGGAAGGAAAAGCGGCCACCTATGGGGAGCTGTATACTGCATTCTCAGAAGAGTGCAATAAGGAAAATGACGAAATCGTTTTATGCGGACTCTCTCTGGGTGCTGTTTTGGCACTTAATTATGCAATAGACCATCCGGATAAAGTAAAGGCACTTGTGTTAATTGCGGCACAATACAAAATGCCTAAAAAATTATTGAAATTCCAGAATATGCTCTTCCGCTTTATGCCAAATGCAACGTTCAAGAAATTTGGATTCAAAAAAGCAGATGTGATCAGTTTGTGCGGCACGATGGCAGAATTGGATTTCGGAGATTCATTGTGTAAGGTGTCTTGTCCTGTATTGATCGTTTGTGGCGAAAAGGACAACGCAAACAAAAAAGCCTCAAAGGAACTTGCCAGCTATTTGAGCGATTCCTGCTATCGTGAACTTTTAAAAACAGGTCATGAAGCAAACATAGAAGCTCCGGAGGGATTGGCGGCAGTGTTACAGAGATTTTATGACGATATCGAATCAATCTGATTTATTAAAAGAGAGACGAGGACTGTCAAGCAAACTCGAAGAACAGGCAGCGCAGGCTGTTGCTTGGAAAGCACCTGCGGTGCACGAATCGGCGCGGTGATGGCGGCGGGCAACCGGCTGACGAAAAGGCAGAGTTGTCTTTACGAGGACAAACCTATTGACATGGTGCGAAAATGGGTTTATACTATCCCCAACACAAGGAAGGGAGCACAAGCAGATGAAACATACAGCAGATGCCCGGCACAGGCTGCCCGGGCGAATGCGCTGCTCCCAGACAAATTCCCGGCAGACAGACTGAGAAAAAACAGGAAGATGCCGTTGTCTGGGAGAAGTGCCCGAACATACATCGTCACAATAAAAGGAGAACCGACAATGGCTGATTATAAACTGTGGAACGCACTGAAGAATGCTAAAAAATATCGCTGGGTGGAACTTTCTCACTCGCTGAACAACGAAAGCCCCTACTGGTCCGGCATCCCGGAAGGCTCTGTGGAGCTGGCAAAGACCGTGTGGGACTGGGGCAAGCCGGAACTGGAATGCCTGATCCAGACTTTCAAATTCCCCGGACAGTTCGGTACCCATATCGACTTCCCGGGGCACTTCATCAAGGGCAAAGCATTGTCCGAAAAGTACGATGTGAACGACCTGATTTTCCCGCTGGTGGTCATCGATATTTCCGAGCAGGCCAAGAAAGACCCCCGCTACGCCGTGACGGTAGAGGACATCAAGGCCTATGAAGCAAAGTACGGTCCTATCCCGGGTGGTGCGCTGGTGGCTCTGCGCAGCGACTGGTACAAGAAGTGGCCGGATATGGATGCGCTGTCCGGCATCGACGCAGAGGGCAAAGAAAATGCCCCCGGCTGGTCGCTGGAAGCACTGGAGTATATCTATAAGGTGCGCAACGCCGCCGCCAACGGCCACGAAACGCTGGATACCGATTCCTCTGCGGTGGCGGAGGAAAAGGGCGACCTTGCCTGCGAGCGCTATGTTCTGGACAACGACAAGCTGCAGGTGGAGGTGCTTGCAAATCTGGATAAAGTTCAGCCTGCCGGTGCGGTGGTCATCGTTTCTTATCCCCGCATTGAGGGTGCAACTGGTCTGCCCGCACGGGTCTGGGCCATTACCGAATAAGAGCGGAGAAGTGGGAAAATGTCATAAAAAAGGGCAAGGCCGCCTGATGCCAAGCGACCTTGCCCTTTTGTGTTATATTTTACAATAAATTAGGCAGTTTCCCGTGTATTCACAGTGCCACATTGACCGGCAGGACATACACGCCGTCGGCGGCGTAGAAGGTGATCTGAGTAATCGTCTTGCCGATGATGGATGCAAAGTAAGGATCATCGGCATTGAAGCCCAGCTTGGTACCATGCCAGATGTTGGTCACATGATGCAGGCCGTACTCACTGCCATCGGCGGTGGTCAGAACTACGCCGTAGACCTTGTTGGCCTTGTAGTCCAGATCAAAACCGGAGAGCTTCATCTCGTAGGTGGCGTGGTGACCGTTGGTATTCAGCTCCACAGTGGTGCCCTCTACGGTGGTCTCGGTGGCGTGGACCTTGCCAAACTCCCACTTGCCGCTCAGCAGATTGTACCATGCGGTAATGTAGTAGGCAGGGGTCTCACGGAGCTTGTAGTAAGCGTAGCTCTCGTTCTCAAACAAGGCATCTGCGCCGGTGTAGGTGGTGGTGGATTCCTTGCCCTTCAGGGTAACGGTAATGTCGTAGCTGTCGGCATCGGTGACCTGCTTTGCGTTCTTCAGCGCCCACGGGGTCAGCACCTTGACCGGGAAGGAAACGCCGGTGATGTCGGAGCCGTCCGCGTTGACGTGGTAGGAACCGGCGGCAAGGTTGCCCGCACGGGTCTTGTTCTTGGTGGCGCTGGTCACAGCGTCGATCTCAGATGCGTTGTCCACACCGGCAGCCTTGTAGAAGTCGGCGTAGGGGATGTTCATCTGGACATAGCTGGAGGTCAGGCCGTTTTCCTGTTCCACCTCTTCCGCAGCGAAGGCCGGGACTGCCACAGCGCATACCAGCATAGCGGCCGCAAGTGCACCTGCAAATACTTTTTTCAATCTCATGATAACACACCTCTATCTCAGTTTTGAAAAACAGTTAGCTTTACCTAACAATTGATGCAAAAAATACAGGGTCAAAACCCCTTAGATAGTTAGGCAAAACAAATTCACAAAGTAAAAATAGCACTCCCACAGGGCGTTGTCAAGTAGAAACCGGAAAGTTTGCAGAGGTGAATTTTTCGATGCAGGAAACGATCTGCATCCTCAATCCCGCAAAGCCCTTGACCTTTTTGCCGGAGCCATGCTGTATGTGGTGGTAGAGGAACTGATCCCGGAAATGTCGCAGGGACAGCACTCCAACATTGGCACGGTATTTTTCGCGGTGGGCTTCAGCGTGATGATGGTGCTGGATGTGGCATTGGGGTGACGGTTGGGGGTTCCCGAAAGCGAAATCTTTTTCGAAATCTCCGAAAATGCATAAACTTCTTGACAGAGGAGACGGCAGGGCGTATTATTTTGGCAGAAGGACCGCTGAGAAGCGGCTTTTTATAGAACAGAAAGTTAGCTTTTCCTAACTTACAGCACGAGGAATTGCTGGCCTGTCATCCGGTGCAGTGGGCGCATCTGGTAAAAAGCATTGCATTTTGAACGGTAAACAGAAAGAGGGTGGCGTTATGTCCTTTTTTGAAAACACCCGAAAGCCCGTAGGCTTTGGCGGGAAGATCATGGTTGCTATGATGAACTTTGGACACAGCGCGATGGCAGAATGGGGGCTGAGTTTTTTACAGCCTGCCCCGGATGCCATGGTGTTGGACTGCGGCTGCGGCGGTGGAGCGAACATGAAAACGCTGTTGAAACTGTGCCCCAACGGCAAGGTGCAGGGCATCGACTACTCAGCCGTCAGCGTGGAAAAAGCGCGAAAAGTCAATGCCAGAGCCATTGCGGCAGGACGGTGTACCGTGCAACAGGCAAGTGTGGCAGAACTGCCGTTTGAAGCGGAGCAGTTTGATGTGGTGACTGCCTTTGAAACGGTCTATTTCTGGCCGGAGCTTGCACAGAATTTCAGAGGGGTCTATCGAGTGCTGAAGCCCGGCGGAATCTTTTTCATCTGTAACGAAGCAAACGGCGAAACGACAAAAGACGACAAATGGACGCAGATCATCGATGGCATGACCATCTATACGGATACTGCACTGAAAGAGTATCTGAAAAAAGCAGGATTTTGTCAGATCCAAAGCCACAAAAATAAAAAGGGCTGGCTTTGCGTTACGGCGCAAAAGCGGTGAAATAGTGTAAGGAGGACGGAGCATGGAACGAAAAGAAGCAATCCGCGGTGCCTATCGGCTGACAGGCGGCAACAATTTTTATGATAGTATGATCACCTGCTCCACCCTGAGCGGGAACGCGGTGTGCCGTCTGGTGTGGGACATGAACAAAGTGGAAAACGATGCCTATCTGGAAAAGGCACTGTCCGGCATCCCAGAGCATTTCTCCGGCAAGCTGCTGGAGGTGCCGGTGGGCACCGGCATTCTGACCATGCCGCTTTACAGGACGCTGCCAAAAGCGGACATCACCTGTCTGGATTACTCGGCGGATATGATGGGACAGGCACAGGAAAAGGCAGACCGCCTGCACCTGAAGAATGTGACCTTCCGGCAGGGGGATGTGGGCGCACTTCCGTATGCGGACGGCGCGTTTGATATTGTTTTGTCGCTGAACGGCTTTCACGCGTTCCCGGATAAAGAGGCCGCTTACCGGGAGGCCTATCGGGTGCTGAAACCCGGCGGAATCTTCTGCGGCTGCTTTTATGTAAAGGGCGAGCAGAAGCGGACGGACTGGTTTGTCCGGCACATTTATGAAAGAACGGGGTTCTTCACACCGCCCTATGAGACGGCCTTCAGCTTGAAAAAACGGCTGGAGAAACGGTACGCAACCGTAACACTTGGAACAGTGAAGAGCATGGCATGGTTTGTCTGCCGGAAAGCAGAATAAGGAGAACAGGGAGGGACCTATGAAATACAAAATCGAGAAAAACACCGTGCAGGAGACGCTGATCCTCCCACTGTATTCCCGGAAGCTGTGCACCGAGCTGTATCCGGATCTTTACCGGGATGAAACGGCGGTGCGCTTGCTGAGCGAGATCGACTACGATTTTTCGCAGGCAGAGAAAAACTCCCGCAGCCTGATGCAGCGCTTTGGTGCGCTGGAGGTCGCCATGCGGCAGAATGATCTTGCCTTTGAGGTGCGGGCGTACCTGAAAACGCATCCCTGCGCGGCGGTGGTCAATCTGGGCTGCGGGCTGGATAACACCGGCAGAGCCTGCGACAACGGCAGATGCAAGATCTACAATCTGGACTTCCCGGATGTGATCGCCTTGCGGCAGCAGCTGCTGCCCGCCGGGGAGCGGGAGCAAAACATCCCCTGCGACCTGAAAGACCCCGCATGGTTTGACAAGATCGATGCCTCCGGCGGGGCGGTGTTCTTTGCCTCCGGGGTGTTCTATTACTTCCTGACGGAGCAGGTCAAGGCGCTGGTGCAGGGGATGGCAGATGCTTTTCCCGGCGGAGTGCTGGTCTTTGATGCTGCCAACCGTACGGCGGTGAAGATGATCGCGAAAACATGGCTCAGGACGGCGAAAATCAAGGATGTAGGGGCATATTTCGCGGTTTCGGATGCGAAAAGCGAGCTTTCCCCATGGAACAGCCGTTTGCAAGTGTCCAGCCGGGGCTATATGCTGGGTTACAACGATTTGAGAGATCCTTCCGTCAGCAGCTTTTTCCGGTTTCTCGCCAAGGTCGGGGACAACGGGATGAAAATGCAGATCGTGAAGATCGGATTTGGAGACAGACAATGAAATATGCCGGAATGCCCTTTGGAATGTGGGTGCTGTTTGCTGGCTCCTTTCAAAAGCAGCTGACCGCAGCCCCTATTCGTGGAACAGTGTTCTGTATATAGCAGCAATATGAAAGCAGTATTTCACAGCGGGGCATTATGAATCTATAATAGTAGTTGGAAATAAACAGAAAGAGGGTCTTTTTGATGGCAACGATATTTCCAAGAGAAGAAAAGGCAGAGGCACTGTTCGGGGAGATCCTGAAAAATCCAGAAGCCTGCCACCGCCTGATGGATACTTTCAATGACTCGCTGGACATGGCAGACGTACTGGACGCGCCGGCCGTGAGTGCACAGCAGTTTGCCGCAGCGCTGTTCAATGCCTACGAGAACAAGGATCTGTCTGCCTTTCTGATGGCGATCTGCCAGCACAGTATGTTTGACCTGCTACGGAACGCTGCCCTGATCCCGTTCAAATTCAACGCCGATGGTCAGCCGAACCCGGTGATCCTGACGGATGATACCGGCGTTCTTTTGCCGAACAACAAAGTTGCCGTGAGCAGCAAAGTATACGACCGGTTCACCCGGGTGTTCCAGAAGCAGGAAAAGGTAAAAATGTACCTTGCCAGCGGCTACTGCAAGTATCACGGCTACGACGAAGGCTCGATGGATGTGGTGGAGTACCACTACAACCAGCATTTGGGGCTGCTGCTGATCTACGAACTGCCGGACACCGTGAAGCAGAAGGTAACGGAAGCGGAGGCCTACTCCACCGTCTGGGATATCCAGATGAAGCTGCAGCACGCACTGCCCCGTTCCGTGGTCTACTATGGACAGGATACGCTCAAGGACGGCGGAACCCGCTACGATGAACTTGGCGTTTTTCTGCCGCTGGAACACTTTGCCGACCGGCTGGAACGCCATGTGGAAACTGCTACCAAGATCGTTTACGGCGAGTAAACGCCCTGTAAACGAACTCCCTTTATAAGTGCATCACAGCAAAACAAAACGCAGCGAACCGTTAAATGATTCGCTGCGTTTTGCCTTATAAGGGAGAATGGAAATGCTGCACATCAGGTGCAATAACGGAAAGTCTTGTCAGTGACAATACGGGCGAAGATCAGCCTAACGGCAGTGCCACGATGATGAGAATGGCATCTGCAAACCATGTGGCGGAGTCCATCAGAGACAGGATGCCCAGATTATAGATGGCACGGTAGAAATACAGTCCCGGTACCATGATAACGATGGACGGCACGGTGACGGAGATGCGGGGATAACCGACGGCGCTCTTCAGGCAGGAGGCCAGCAATCCGGACAGCAGTGCGCCCAGAAACGCTGCAATAGCGGGCGGAAAGCCCGCAAGGCTCACCAGCTCCAGCCGGAACGTGTTCGTTACCGCACCGATAAGGGCGGCGCAGACTGCCAGGTTCCGGGGACTGTTGAACATGAGCGAAAAGCCGAACACACCGCCAAAACTTGCCAGCAGCCGGAACACGATCTCTTCCGGGAGTGTCAGGCTCAGGGCAGGGAACTGCACCGGCTGCAAATGCAGCAGCAGTGCCATGATCCAAGCCGTCATGGTTGCCACCAGAATGATGAGGACGGCGTAGGCCAGACGTTCCAGCCCGGAGCGCATATCCAGCTTGGCAAGGTCGATGCCGCTGGTAATGAACGGAAAGCCCGGAATGATGAAGAGCATGGAGCAGATATACCCCGCCTCGTGCTGCGCCGATACGGCAAACAGCACCTCTGCCAGCTTCAGCAGGATGGCATACACGAGGCTTGCTGAACAGACCGACGCCGTAATGCCCAGAAACAGGGTGAAATGGTGCTTTGTCAGCTTGCACCGTACAAAGTTGCCGATGCCTGCACCGCAGAAGGCACACAGCATTTCCACAATGCCGCCGCCAAGCAGAAAGGTGAAGCAGCCGCAGGCCAGTGCAGCTGCAAAGCCCAGTGCGATGGGCGAATACAAGCCGTGGATGCGCTCGATCTCATCGAGGTGGCTGTGCAGTTCTTCGCCGGTCATAAATTTTCCTTCCCGGTCGAAGTCGTTGACGAAATGCTCCAGTCGGTTCAGCCGGGAGGTATTCACGCCCGTATTTGTCAGACAGAGTGACTGGGTATAACACTGGTCACCGTCAAAGCAGGTGAACTCAATGGACAACAGGCCGATGTCCGCTGTTGTTGTGACTCCAAGCTCCCGCGAAAGGGTGTTCATGGAGCTTCGGACACGCCATGCGCCGGTGCCGCATTCCAGCAGCATCAGCCCGGTGCGTCCAATGACAGAGGCTTTTTCCACAAGCCCCGCCTCGGTAATGGGGACGCCCTTGCTGGCCGACGCATAGTCGTGCCAGTAGACTTCCATGTGATTTTTGATGATCTCACTTTGCCGTTGTCCCATACCGGAAAGCCTCCTTTGTGATATGGGAATGTTGCAGTCGTTTCAAGACTGCGGTGCTATTATAAGGGAAATTGCAGGGCGGGTAAAACGTATCTTGGATATGCCGGCAATGTTCGTTTGGTATTTCAAAGAAGAAAATACGTTGCGTTTTTGGCGGCTCTGCGGTAGGATGGAAAAAACACGCCGAAAGGAAACTGCCGTGACCCTTCAACAACTCCGCTATGTCACGGCTGTTGCCGGCACCGGCACCATCAGCCATGCAGTGCAGCAGTTCTATATTTCTCAGCCCAGCCTGACCAATGCGATCCGGGAGCTGGAACAGGAAGTGGGGCTGGCGCTTTCCAAGACGGAAAGCTCTGTGGTGAGCCGGACGCTGCTGGAATATCTGAGATCCACCCGGCAGCGAAAGGATGCGCCGCAGATAAAATAAGAGCAAAGAGCGGAGAACGATCTGCATTCTTCGGAAGATAATCTCTGGAGTACGCTGTATCTGACAGGATGCTTGACCAAGGCGCGTGAAGAGGATTATCAAGGCGAACTGCCGGACGGTATGGTTGCGCTGATGATCCCGAATGCAGAAATCAAAGAGACTTTTGAAACAACAGTCATCAAATGGTTTGATGACAGTACGAAGAAGTGGAATCGGAATGCTTTGTTTGATGCAGTCTGGAACGGCGACTGTGAGGGTATCACCAAGGAGATGAATGCCCTGCTTTGACGTAGATACGTTACTGCGTGAAAGGGGTGGATTCTCTTTTCCATCCCAAAGTGCGCTGGGGAGAGGATAAGCATTTTCAATGCAGCGTCTGGCGTCTTGAGCGATGATAAAATTTACAATTCCAGCCGCATGGAGATCAGTTCTTGATATCCAGCGTTCCGAGAGCGAAAACCTTTTGGGTTTCTGCCATATTCCACAAATCCTGCCGTCTGATACATGGAAATCGCTCTTGCGTTTTCTGCCACCACATCCAGCTCCAACTGAGCATATCCCGCGGTTCTGGCGCATTGGATACAGGCTTCCATCAAGGCTCGTCCAATGCCCAGTCCCCAATAGTCTTTTAGGATACTGATGCCGAATTCGGCACGATGCGTCACTTTATACTGCGCTCCGATGGCCTCGATTCCGGCAGTTCCTGCCACTTTACCGTTCACGAAGGCAATCAGCTCAATTTCATTCGGGCTGGCTGCCTTTCTTTCCAAGTAACGGCTTTCCTGTTCCGAATCAAAGTGATTTTCGTCGGGATAACTCAGCAGATAATCTGTTTCTGCGTGTGTCAGATTAAAGTTTTCAAGCACGGTGCTTCCATCAGATGCCACGCCGTTTCGGATGTGGACTGTTAGCTCTTTTGGAGTGATAATCGTTTGATCGTATTTCATTTTTCCTCCTGAATCGTTCAATCCGCTGCGTCTGCCAATTTCAAGAATTTCTTGTCCGACTGGATGCTCTGGGTCACAAACTTCCCATCCCGGAACAATGCGTATGTTGTGACCGGTGCGGGCACATTCTGAGCCGTCTCTTTCTCTGTGATGTGGATGGCTTTGAACGGGATCCCATGTTCCTTTGCAGCCTCCTGCACCTTTGGCACCCAATAATAGGTGTAGGGGCACTGGTCAGTATAGTAGAGGACAAAGCCATTTTCCTCCACCTTGGGGTGCTTGGCGCAGGCCTTGAATTTTGGCGGCTGGGCACTCTCTGCAAGTGGCAGGTACATGAGGTTGATCCCGCAATCGGAGATGTCCGAAACCTTGAAGCCTTATGGGTCAAAAACTTTGGGTCAGCGAGAAACTCCCGTTTGCGCCCCTCGGCACACAGAATACAAACGCCGTTTTTGCCCTGCGCCTTGGCATCCCGAAAGCATTCTTCCAGCAGCTCGCTGGAATAGCCGTGCCCTTTCAAGGAGCCGGAGACCCACAGACAGTTGATATAAAGCCAGCCTGCCGCGTCAATGGGCACCCATGCGTTTTCTGCCGGGATATACTCGATAAAGCACTTGCCGCGCTCTGCACTGCGGTAAAAAACAAGCCCCTCTTCAAAGCGCTGCTTGAGCCATTCCTTCTTGGCAAGGCTCTGTTTGCCGGACATGGCACAACAGATGTGTTCCTTGTCGATGTTTTCTTTGGTAACTCTGATATAGTCCATCTTGCGGTTCCTCCCAAGTTCTTTTTGCAGTTCCTCTTAAGTTGCAAAAGGCCGCTGTACCGCAGAGCGTTTCTCCGACACAGCGACCTTTTCGCTTTTGGCTGCGGCTTACCGCATCCGGCCATCGCCGCCCATCAAGGCGGTCATTTCCTCAAGATAATCCAGCGGGAACGGCGGAGAGCACAGGGGCTTCATGGCAATGCTCATGAGCTTCATGGGGTTGTCGTCTGCCGCCACCCGGTTGGAGCTGAGCTTTCCGCAGCGTTTGCAGCGGTGGATGATGGCCCACTCGCCGCCTTTGCGTACCCAGACTGCCACCGGCTCCATAATGCCGCCGCAGTCGGAGGCGCGGTCGCCGGGTTCTTCGTCCACATGAAGGCTGGACAGGCAGTTGGGGCAATGATTGCGGTGGTCGCTCCCGGCATTTTGCGGGGTGCAGACCCGTCCGCAGACTTTGCAGGTAAAGGTGTCGTTGCAGGCGTGGGTCTTATAGTAACCTTTTTCAAAGGTCTTGCGTTTATTTTCACGATTCATGGTATCGTCCTCCTGAAGAATTGTGTCTGTTCGTCTTCGGGAGGAATGGCTTGCGGTTTTGCCAGACCTCCCGGTCAGCCCACAAGTCCCAGTGCAAATGTTGTATGTTTCAAAAAAATTCTCCTTACAAAATAAAATTCAAAGATAGATTCATTTTTCGTTGTGCTCAAGGTTAAAGGTCCGGAAGAACAGCTTTACATGGGCATCCAGCTTGGCAAGGCTTTCGGCTTCCCGTTCTGGCTGACGGTCGCAGACGCTCAGCAGGACGATGATGGGGGAAACGTACATCCACGCCAGCGTATCCGGGTCTTCGTTTTGCAGTTCGCCGTTTGCAACCAGCGCGCGGAAGATGCCTGCATGGTAGGAGATCATCCAATCCACATAGCGTTTGGAAAGCAGTTCGGCAAATTTTGGGGAGCGGAACTGCTCCAGCGTCATCATCCGGCGGAACTGGCTGATGGTTTTATCGTGCAGTGAATAAAGGAAAATCTGTCGGACTTTTTCAACCAGCAGTTCCTCCGAGATGTGAGAGAACACCGGAATATCCTTTTGGGAATCCTGTACATGGACTGAAATCTCAGCGGTGTCTTTTTGGTAGTGTGCCGAAGTTGTCTCCAAAATCGCATCAAAAATGGCCTGTTTACTTGGGAAATGATTGTACAGCGAGGGTGCCTTGATGCCGACCGCCTTTGCAATTTCACCCACACTGACGGCATCATACCCTTTGGTCGAAAACAGCTCCAGAGATTTTTCCAGAATGCGCTGCTTAGTATCTTCCATTTTCATTCGCCCTTTGCTAACTAATATTTGTTAGCTCTACTATAATCAAAAAAGTTTCCGTTGTCAAGAGCTTTTTCTGAAAGAGGATTTTATGAAAGCAATGCAGAACGATTGGTATAAAAAGATAGAGGAAAATCTGCCGGACTTTTTTACCAGCAGCTCTTCCGAGATGTGGGAGAAAGGCAGGAGTAAAGATTCAGACTTTCCGCCAGTGTGCCGATGCCGCGGTTGCATCTGGGAAGAAAATACAGTATAATGGTCACAGAGATTCCATGGGTTTCTGAACACGAAAAACGCCGCCATTGCGGCAGAAAACGAGGAAATGAATATGAATCTGCCTGAAAAGAAACAGCGCTGGGTCTACCATGCTGAGGCTCTGCCGCAGCCCGCCGGGGCGGGCGTCACCCGCCGGGTGCTGGCTTATACCGACGGCCTGATGTGCGTGGAGAACACCTTTGAAAAAGGAGCCGTGGGTGCTTTACATCACCACCCGCACACCCAGATCACCTATGTGGTGTCGGGCGCGTTTGAATTTACCGTGGACGGCGAGACCCATACCGTCCGGGCAGGGGATACCATCCTGAAAGAGGACGGCGTGGAGCACGGCTGTGTCTGCACCGAGGCCGGTATCCTGCTGGACATCTTTACCCCTATGCGGGAGGATTTTGTCTAAGCAAAGTGCAGACCGAACCAGAATCAAAGCAAAACAGCACCCTGAACGCTCTTTGCAGCGTCTCAGGGTGCTGTTTTTACAGAGAAATTACGGATTACTTGCTCTGGATGTATTCGTCGATGGCCTTGGCGGCGGCCTTGCCGGCACCCATGGCCTTGATGACGGTAGCGGCGCCGGTCACGGCGTCACCGCCAGCGTACACACCCTCGCGGCTGGTCTTGCCTCATCGCCCTCGGTGACGATGCAGCCATGCTTGTTGGTCTCCAGGCCCGGGGTGGTGGAGCGGATGAGCGGGTTGGGGCTGGTGCCCAGGCTCATGATGACAGTGTCCACATCCATGGTGAACTCGCTGCCCTTTTTCTCAATGGGGCGGCGGCGGCCGGAAGCATCCGGCTCACCCAGTTCCATTTCGATGCAGGTAATAGCCTTGACGAAACCGCTCTCATCAGGCAGGATCTCCACAGGGTTGCAAAGGGTCTTGAAGATGATGCCCTCCTCCTCGGCGTGCTCAACCTCCTCCTTGCGGGCGGGCAGCTCGGCCATGCCGCGGCGGTAAACGATGTAGACCGTCTCAGCACCCAGGCGCAGAGCGCTGCGGGCAGCGTCCATGGCCACATTGCCGCCGCCCACAACAGCCACTTTCTTGCCGGTGCGGATGGGGGTCTTGCTGGTGGGCAGGTAGGCTTTCATCAGGTTGGAACGGGTGAGGAACTCGTTGGCGGAGTACACGCCTTTGAGGCTCTCGCCGGGGATGCCCATAAAGCGGGGCAGGCCGGCACCGGAGCCTACAAAAACGGCCTCATAGCCGTACTCGCCCATCAGCTCGTCGATGGTGAGCACCTTGCCGATGACCATATTGCACTCAAAATCCACGCCCATCTTCTTCAGGCCGTCGATCTCCTGCTGGACAATGGCCTTGGGCAGACGGAACTCAGGGATGCCGTACATCAGCACGCCGCCGGCCACATGCAGGGCCTCGTACACGGTGACTTTATAGCCCAGCTTGGCCAGATCGCCTGCAGCGGTCAGGCCGGCAGGACCGGCGCCGATGATGGCGACTTTGTGGCCGTTGGACGCGGGAACGATGGGAGCGGTGTGGACATTCTCGCGGTGCCAGTCGGCCACAAAGCGCTCCAGACGGCCGATGCCGACGGGCTCGTTCTTGATGCCGCGGGTGCACTTGCCCTCGCACTGGCTCTCCTGCGGGCAGACACGGCCGCAGACGGCAGGCAGGGAAGAGGAGCGGTTGATGACCTGATAAGCGGCCTCAAAATCGCCCTCTGCCACATGGCCGATGAATTCCGGGATATCAATGCCGACGGGGCAGCCCGTCTGGCAGGGTTTGTTTTTGCAGTGGACGCAGCGCTTGGCCTCGTTGACAGCCATCTCAGCGGTGTAGCCCAGTGCCACTTCCTCAAAGTTCTTGTTGCGGACGTTGGGGTCCTGGGTGGGCATGGGGCATTTCTTCGGGTCCATATTGAAAGCCATCTTATTTTACCTCCTGATTCAGCAGATTGCAGGCTGCTTCGCGGGCGCGGGCCTCAAAGGGGCGGTACATGGTGCCGCGGGCCATTGCCTCGTCAAAATCCACGAGGTCGCCGTCAAAGTCGGGGCCGTCCACGCAGGCAAACTTGGTCTGGCCGCCCACGGTCAGGCGGCAGCCGCCGCACATGCCGGTGCCGTCGATCATAATGGGGTTCATGGAGACGATGCTCTTCAGGCCATGCTTCTGGCAGGTCTTGACCACAAACTTCATCATGATGAGCGGGCCGATGGTGATGACCAGATCGTACTGGTTGCCGGCGGCCACCAGCTCGTCCAGGGCAGCAGTGACCACGCCCTTGGTGCCGTAGCTGCCGTCGTCGGTCATCACGCGCAGCTCGTCGCTGCAGGCCTTGAACTCGTCCTCGAGGATGAGCAGGTCTTTGCTGCGGAAACCGACCACGCTGTGCACCACGCAGCCCTGCTCGTGCAGCTCACGGGCGATGGGCAGAGCGATGGCGCAGCCCACGCCGCCGCCGACCACGCAGACCTTTTTCAGGCCCTCCACCTCGGTGGCGCGGCCCAGGGGGCCCACGAAATCATGGACGCTCTCGCCCACCTTGAGGCTGTTCAGCTCCATGGTGGTGCCGCCCACGATCTGGAAAATGATATCCACAGTGCCTGCCTCGCGGTCATAACCGGCCACGGTCAGGGGGATGCGCTCGCTGTCCTCAAACGGGCGCACAATGATAAACTGGCCCGGCTTTGCTTTTTTGGCAATGAGCGGGGCTTCAATGACCATCTTTGTCACGGTGGGGTTCAGCGCGACTTTCTCAGTGATCTTATACATTGCGTTTGCTCCTTTTTCTGGCAAGATCTCAGTGCATGAAAACGCGTCTGCCCTGCCCGCACGGCAGGCTACAGACGCGGAATCCTTCAGGCAACAATTTGATAAAATAATTATAACGGTTTTGGGATGGAATTGCAATTAAATTCTCTTCGTGTCAGCGGCGGCAAACTTGACCAAACAAAAAAATTGAAAAAAATGCAAATTTGTGGTTGACAATGGCCCCGGGGTGCGGTATAATAATCGACGTCGCCGGGAACAACACCCCGGGACGCCACATGGAGTATGCGGCCGTAGCTCATCTGGTAGAGCGCCACCTTGCCAAGGTGGAGGTAGCGAGTTCGAGCCTCGTCGGCCGCTCCATTATTGTGGAAGTTTAGCTCAGCTGGGAGAGCATCTGCCTTACAAGCAGAGGGTCAGCGGTTCGAGCCCGTTAACTTCCACCATGTGGCCCGGTAGCTCAGTTGGTTAGAGCACCAGCCTGTCACGCTGGGGGTCGTCGGTTCGAGCCCGATCCGGGTCGCTTTTATTTGCCTCTGTAGCTCAGTCGGTAGAGCAGGGGACTGAAAATCCCCGTGTCATTGGTTCGATTCCGATCGGAGGCACCACGTCGAAAGTCCTACGGTTCATCAGGCAGTCTTGCCAGCAAGACCGCTGTGATGAACGCCAGACTTTCTCCTCTTCCCCACAAACCCTTGCATCCGCAAGTCTTTGCGGGGGCCCCGAGATAACGCAAAGCGTTATCTGTATGCGGCCGTAGCTCATCTGGTAGAGCGCCACCTTGCCAAGGTGGAGGTAGCGAGTTCGAGCCTCGTCGGCCGCTCCAACACGAAGCCATCATCAATGCGTATTGCAAAGATGATGGCTTTTTTGTTTGATTCTCGGAGTGGGAAAGTTTGCAGATGTTGACAGAATCTGCGAATGCCCTTATACTGGTATCGTTCGGTTTTGAAAAGCATATAGGGCGAGCCGGGCCTGCCTTGCGGGCAGGGCGGCTCGCCTTTGTGCGCGTTTTTGCTGATGGATAGAAAAAGGAGGGAAACATTGCAGTGATCTTTGGCAAGTACATCAACCGCTACTACCTCAAGAATGCTCCGGTGCTTCTGCTGGGCCTGGCGGCACTGCTGACGGTAGACTACATCCAGCTTTTGATCCCCCGGCTTTACCGGCTGGTGATCAATGGGGTCAATCTGGGGCAGGTGGTCGTGGACGGGCAGACTGTGGCTTTTGGTAAAGAGGTGCTGTTCCAGCACATCTGCCTGCCTATGATTTACATTATTATATTGATGGTGCTGGGCCGCTTTTTGTGGCGCGTCTGCTTCTTTGGCAGTGCCGTGCGGGTCACGGCAGATCTGCGGGAGCGGATGTTTGACCACAGCCGCCAGCTCTCCCAGCAATATTATCAGGTCAACAAGGTGGGCAACCTGATGAGCCTGTACACCAACGACCTGGATACCATCCAAGAGTGCTTTGGCGATGGCGTGCTCATGTTTTTTGATGCCCTGACCCTTGGCCTGCTGGCCCTTTATAAAATGTGGAACATGGATCACCAGCTCACGCTGCTGGCCCTGATCCCGGCGCTGCTGATGCTGGCCATTGGCACCGTGATGGGCAAGACGATGACCAAGACCTGGGAGAAGCGCCAGCAGGCTTTCTCCGACCTCTCAGACTTCGCGCAGGAGAATTTCTCCGGCATCGCGGTCATCAAGGCCTTTGTCAAGGAACTGAAAGAGCTGATCGCGTTCCGGAAGCTCAACAAGGAAAACGAGAAGATCAACGTGGAGTATACCCGCATCTCGGTGCTGCTGGAGATCATGGTCACCCTGTTTGTGGAGTCGGTCATCTGCGTGATTCTGGGTTTTGGCGGCTATCTTGTCTACGTCGGGCGGTTCAACGCGGGCCAGCTGGTGGAGTACATCGGTTACTTTGAGGCCATCGTCTGGCCCATCATGGCCGTGGCCATGCTCATTGAAAAATCCTCCCGTGGCAAGGCGTCCCTCAACCGCATCACCGAGCTGCTGGATGCCCCCATTGATGTGGCTGACCGTCCCGGCGTGCCGGATCTGGCCAATGTGCAGGGCGGCGTGGAATTCCGGGACCTGACGTTCCGCTACCCGGACGGCGAGTTCGATGTGCTCAAAAACATCAGCTTCACGATCCAGCCCGGCGAGAGAGTGGGCATCGTGGGCAAGACGGGCGCGGGCAAGACCGCTCTGGTAGACCTGCTGCTTCGTACCTACAACGTGCCGGACGGCACCCTGTTTGTGGATGGCAAAGACGTCAACACCGTTTCCATCCACTCGGTGCGCAACGCCTGCGCCTATGTCCCGCAGGACAACTTCCTCTTCTCGGACACCATCGCCCATAACATCGGGTTCGGTGTGGATGACGCTACCCGGGAGGACATTGACCGTGCTGCCGCGCTGGCGGACGTCCGTGACAACATCGTGGATTTTAAAGACGGTTATGAGACCGTGCTGGGCGAGCGCGGTGTGACCGTTTCCGGCGGCCAGAAGCAGCGCATCTCCATTGCCCGCGCCCTGCTCAAGAACGCGCCCATCCTGATTCTGGACGATTCCGTCTCGGCCGTGGACACCCGCACCGAGAAGATCATTCTGGACAACCTCAAGGCCAGCCGGGCAGGGAAGACCACCCTCCTCATTGCCCACCGCATTTCCACGGTGGAGGGGCTGGACAAGATCATCTTCCTTGAGGATGGCCGGGTGGAGGCCGTGGGCCCCCACGACAGCCTGTATGCTTCCTGCCCCGAGTATCGCCGGATGGTGGACCTCCAGCGGCTGGAAGATGAGGTAGGAGGTGACAGCAATGGCTAATGTGAATCCGCTTCTGCTGGTGGGAGCCGTTATTGGTGTGGTCACGGCCCTGCTGGTGTTTGCCTACGCCTCCGTCAGGGACAAGAAAGGATCCATGGGCTTTGAACGGAATATGGCCGATGGCGAGATCGTCCGCCGTCTGATCCAGTACGCCAAGCCCTATGGCGGAAAATTCATCATTGTGGGCTTTCTGGTCCTCTTCTCCATCAGTTACGATATCGCGTCTCCTCTCATCGTGGGCTATATTGAAGAGCTGGTGGTAGGGGACTTTACCCTCGACCATCTGTTTGCCTCGGTGGCGGTCTATGCGGGCGTGCTCGTCTTCTCGATGCTGAGCACCTATTTCCAGGCCGTCATCCTCCAGAAAGTGGGGCAGCGCATCATTTCCGACCTCGCGAAGACCTGTTTACCCACATCGAGTCACTGGCTCACGAACAGCTCAATGAGATCCCGGTGGGCAAGCTGGTCACCCGCGTGACCAACGACACCAACGCCATCTCGATGATGTTTACAAACTTGCTGGTCAACCTGACCAAGAACGCGTTCGTCATTCTGGGCATTCTGGTGGCGATGCTCTGCCTCAACTATGAGCTGACCCTGATGGTGCTCTGTTTTGTGCCGTTCATCGTCATCTTCACGGTCATCTTCCGCAAGTTCTCCCGCCGGGCTTACCGCAAGGTGAAAGATGCCACGACCGACATCAATACCTATCTTTCCGAGAACCTCTCTGGCATCAAAGTGACCCAGATCTTTGGCCGGGAAGACGAGAAGATGACCGAGTTCCGCCAGAAGAGCCAGACTTTGGCCCGGGCGACCCAGGAGCAGATCTTCGTTTTTGGCGTGTTCCGCCCGCTGGTGTATATGCTTTATATCAGTTCCATTCTCTGCCTGTTCTATCTGGGCGGCATGGGCCACCTGACGGGGGCCACGTTCCTGGGGCAGAGCATTTCGTCCGGCACCATCGTCACGTTCTACATGTACATCTCCAAGTTCTTTACGCCGATCCAGAACCTGGCGGAGCAATTCAACTGGCTGCAGTCGGCCTTTGCGTCGTCGGAGAAAGTTTTCTCCATCATGGACATTGAGCCCAAGATGCAGGATGCCCCGGACGCCATCGAGCTGGAGGACATCAAGGGCGAGATCGAATTCAAGGATGTCTGGTTCAGCTATATCCCCGGCGAGTGGGTGCTGCAGGGCGTTTCGTTCCATGTGAACCCCCGCCAGACCGTGGCATTCGTGGGCTCCACGGGCTCCGGCAAGAGCACGATTCTCTCCCTCATCTGCCGCAACTATGAGTTCCAGAGAGGTGAGATTTTGATTGACGGCATCAACATCCGCAAGATCAAAATTTCCTGCCTGCGGAAGCACTTCGGCCAGATGCTGCAGGATGTTTTCCTCTTCTCGGGCACCATCCGCTCCAACATCGTCCTGCGGGAGGAGAACATCCCGGATGAAGAAATTATGGAGGTCTGCCGCTATGTCAATGCGGACCACTTCATCAACAAGCTGGACCACGGTCTGGACGAGGAAGTCCGGGAGCGGGGCAACAACTTCTCGGCAGGCCAGCGCCAGCTGCTCAGTTTTGCCCGCACCATCCTGCACAAGCCCAGCGTGATGATCCTGGACGAGGCCACCGCCAACATCGACACCGAGACCGAGCTGCTGATCCAGGATTCGCTGGAAAAGATGCGCTCGGTGGGCACTATGCTCATTGTGGCTCACCGCCTGTCCACCATTCAGCACGCGGACAACATCATTGTGCTCTCGCACGGCAAAATTCTGGAGCAGGGCACTCACCAGCAGCTGCTGGCCCGGCACGGGCGGTATTACCAGCTCTACACGCTGCAATACCACAAAGAGCAGCTGAATCTGCAATAAAGGAAATCAAAAGACAAAACGCTCCCGCATTGGGCCAAGACCCTTTGCAGGAGCGTTTTTTGAGAACATTTTCGTTTTACGCCATCGTGAGCACCAGCGCGCACAGCGGCAGGGTGAGGATGCTGAGCAGGGTGGTGAGTACAACGCACCCGGCGGCAAACTGCTCATCGTGGCCGAACTGCACCGCAAACACCGAGGTGATGGCAGCGGCGGGGCAGCACTCGAGCAGCAGCACGACCTGTGCGGCCATCCCGAAGCGGAACAGCCCCAGCAGAGCAAAGGCCCCAAGGCAGAGGGCCGGGATGACCAGCATCCGCACGGCGGCCAGTTTCCAGATGGGGCGGCTGCAGACGATGCTCTTTAAATCGCCCGCCGCGATCAGCATTCCGGTGATGAGCATGGAAAGAGGGGTGTTCATGGCACCCAGCAGGGAGATGGGCTGGGCCAGCAGGGCAGGGAGTGGGGATTTGCAGGAGGTAAATGGCCAGGCCGACCAGGACAGCGTAAATGGCCGGGGTGTGGGCCAGGCTCTTCACCACGGCTTTGGGGTCAGAGCTGCCGCTGACCATGCTGTAGCCCAGCGTCCAGAGCAGGACGTTGAACACCGTGACATAGGCGCTGGCGTAAAGCAGCCCCTCCGAGCCGAACAGGGCCGAGATGAGCGGGAAGCCCATGTAAGCTGCATTGGAAAAGATGCTGGCGAAGCGGAAGATCGCGGTCCGGCTGTTCTTGCGGCGGGCGGTGAGGGCCAGCGTGAGCACGGTGCCCAGTGCAATGGTGAGGATGCTCAGGCCGAACGCCGCCAGCAGGTTGCGCAGGATTTCAAGGCTGAACTCCATCTGATAGGAGTTTACGATCATGGCCGGGACCACGATGTTGACCAGCAGATTGGACAGCGGCTGTTTGTGTTCCAGCTTCAGGACACCCGTTTTGACAGCCAACGTGCCCACCCCAATGAGCAGAAACAGCACAATGACCTGTTGGGCGCAGATAAGAGCCAACTCCATAAAGAATCCTCCTTGCAATCCAGACAATCAAAAACATTACGAAGAATACAACACGGGTATACCATAGAAAGACTGAAATTGCAAGAGGGAGCGCGGTAAAATTACAAAATCACATTTTTAATAAGGAGGGAGACACTGCCGTCCGCATCGTGGAGGAACTCCACGGCCGAATCCTCGGAAAGCATCTCGGTAGGGATCTTGACCTCAATGCCGTTGGCAGTGTGGATGCTGCGGCTTTCCATCCGGCGGATGCGGGCAGGCGTCACCGTCACGGGCTGGTCGTGCATGGCAGGTTCCAGCACGTCGCTTTTCTCCACATAGTCATCAAAGGGGACGGCGGCCAGCGGGTAGTCCTCGGCCAGCTGTCTGCGCACCTGCTCCACAGTGACTTTATTGTCGTTGTCAGAGGCCTGATTGGCGATGAGCATGGCTACCTGTGCCTCGGCGTGGGGCTCGTCGGCATAGCTGTCTTTCACAGCTTGGGCAGCGGCTTCCTGGATGGCCTGCAGCTTTTTCTTTTCGGGCTCGGCCTGGGTGTACTGGAACACCACCGTGGAGAGGTAAAACTCTTTGTGGCCGTCGATGTCGTATTTCTTTTCCAGCAGACGCATGGAGTAATCGGTCAGGTCCACAAGGGCACCCTCCTCCACCTTGCCGCTCTGGGTGGGCAGGCAGGCCCGCTGCTGGATAATGGAGTTGACGGGGGCTCCGCCCACCTCCTCGGTGTAATGGGTGTAGCCGTTTTTGTAGTTCAGTTTCAGGATCCCCAACCAGGGCTCGCCATCCCGGGTGAAATCCACCACGGCCAGGTCTGCCCCGGGGATGGTGGTGTGGGCGTGCATGTAATCAAACAGGACACCCGCGATCCGGCAGGAGAGGTCCACGAAATCCTTGTTCTGTTCCAGCTCGTTCCGAAACGCGGAGTCGGGCAGGGGACGGCACTGGCGGATGTCATCGCTGGCCAGCAGTTTTTCAATGTGGTATTGCAGGTATGCCATTTTCTCGGCGGTAGGCTCCATGCAGCTGCCGCTGAGCACCGGGGCGTCCAGTGTGGTGTCCAGCACATGCAGAATGGCCTGATGAATGATGATCTCCATAATATCCCTCACGGTTCTCGTTTATTTTGGGCCCCGGGAGCGGGGCAGAAGTTCTCGAAGTGAATTATAACATATCCCGCGCCCAAAAGCGAGAGCCGGACATCTTGCAACACCACGCTACAGATGCTATACTGGACACAGAATGAACTGCGCTGCAGCGCTGAAAGGGGAAGACAGAATGGAATTTCGGGATAAACCGATGCAGAACCTCATCCGCGTCAAAGAAAAAGAGATCTGCAAAAATGTGCAGGAGCTGCTGCTGGACGGCGAGCAGATCGTGGGAGCCTACAAGACGGTGCGTGACCAGGCCGTGTTTACCTCCCACCGTATTTTTATTGTGGATATGCAGGGCGTCACGGGCACCCGGCAGGAGATCTTTGTGCTGCCCTACCGGAAGATCGTCCATTTCGGCATCCAGACGGCCGGCTTTGGCGACCCGCTGCAGACCTCACAGCTGACGGTCTGCTATGCGGATGAGCACGAGATGAAGTTTGGCTTTATCGGGCAGGAGGAACTGCTGGCGGTGGCAAAGGCCATCAGCCGCTGCATCCTGTAAAACAGCAAAGCAAACGAAAGGCCCGCTCCGGGGCATTGCACGCCGGGGCGGGTCTCTCGTTTTGCTGTAATATGTGAATGAGATGATGGCATTTAGCAGGCGCGGTCCTTGCGGCCGGCCTCCAGCATATAGTGCAGGAAGCCCGTCACGTCAGCAGGGTCGGCCACGCTGATGGAAAAGCCCTTGGCGGGGGCATTCATCATCTGGAACAGCTCGGTGGCGGCAGAATCCTTCTTCAGGTCGCAGGTCTCGCCATTGTCCAGATGCAGGTAAACACTGCCCTTGCTGGCAGCAACCTGGTGCATAAAACGGTCTTTATCAAGATATTGAATCCGAAGCATAAAAATACCTCCTAGAAAACAGGTTTAGAGACATCGGGTGCGGGCGGTTGTTTTCCGTCCGTCGCGGTGTTATACTGAGCTTGCAGCTCTGATGAAATAATACCATAAAACAGGTGGATGTAGTAGAATAAAAGCACCCGATTTATACAACAAAATCGGCTTGGATAAAAAACTAACATTCATGTGGGGAAAGGAATTGGCAAATATGGCGGTACAGGTCTGCAACAATGTTGTGGCAAGCTCGGAGGGCCGGGAGCTGGCACAACACGGAAGCCCGATGTTCCCCATCGCGTGCTATGCGGAGGACATGACGGCAGATTCCGTGGCATGGCACTGGCACGAGGAATTTGAGTATATCCTATCGGAAAAAGGCATTTTGTATGTGGATGTGAACAAGACCCGCGTCCGCCTGAATCAGGGAGAGGGTATTTTTGTGAACTCCGGGGCGCTTCATGCGGTGGAGCAGAGCCCCGCCCTGCTTCACTCCAGCGTGTTCCACCCGCGGCTGGTGGGCGGTATGGACACCATCTTCTGGCAGAAGCTCATCAAACCCATGACCCAGCCGGGAGCTCCGGCGTTCTTCCTCCTCAATGAGGCGGTGCCCTGGCAGAAAGAGGTGCTGGCCTGCCTGCGGGATGCCTGGCGGGAGGTGGCCGATGAGCCTTTGATTATGAGAACCGGGCGCGGTATCATCTCTCGGCGGCGCTGCGGCTCCTCAGCACCCAGTGCGTGGGCGGCAAGACCAAAGTCTCCCAGCAGGAGCAGATCGCGGCCGAGCGGATGAAGCAGATGCTCCGCTTTGTGGAGGAGCACTATGCGGAGGAGCTGACCGTGGAGAAGATCGCCGCCTGTGTGGCTCTGAGCGAGAGTGCTTGCCTGCGCTCGTTCCGGCAGCTGCTGGGAACCACCCCCATCCAGTATGTCAAGCAGTACCGGGTGGAAAAGGCCGCTGAACTCCTCCGTTCCACCCGCCTCAAGACCGGGGAGATCGGGGCTGAGTGCGGTTTTGCGGATGGCAGCTACTTTATTAAAACATTCCGTGAGGTGAAACACTGTACGCCGCTGGAATACCGGCAGCGCTTCGGCTTGGAAGCATAAAACAGGAGTTGGAAAAAATCGGAAAAGGAGAATCCGTTTATTATGCAGTGCAGTCTTACCCAAGGGCCCATTACCCGCAATATGCTGCTGTTTGCCCTGCCGCTGATGTGCGGCAACCTCTTGCAGCAGATGTATAACATTGCCGATACCTGGGTGGTGGGCCGCTTCCTCGGAGCGGACGCTCTGGCCGCCGTGGGTTCGTCTTACACCCTGATGACATTCCTTACCTCCATTGTGCTGGGCCTGTGTATGGGCAGCGGCGCGGCCATCTCCATGCAGTATGGCGGTGGGGAAGAGGCCCGGATGCGGCAGAGCGTGTTCCAGTCCTTTGCCCTCATTGCGGGCATCTCGCTGGCAGTCAACCTGCTGGTTTATCTGGGCCTCAACGGCATTTTGTGGGTGCTGCGGGTCCCGGTGGAGATCCGCCCGCTGATGAAGCAGTACCTCGTTATGATCTTCGGCGGCATTTTTGCCACTTTTTTGTATAACTACTTTGCAAATCTGCTCCGGGCTATCGGGAACTCGATGGTGCCGCTGGTCTTTCTGGCAGTGTCGTCGATCCTGAACGTGGTGCTGGACCTGGTCTGTGTGCTGGTGCTCCACTGGGGCGTCCAGGGTGCGGCCATCGCCACCGTGTTTTCCCAGTTTGTATCCGGAGTGGGCATCGGGCTTTATACCTTAAAGCAGTTCCCGGAGCTCTGCCCCCGACGGGAAGACTGCAGGTGGGACAAGCACAATCTGGGAACCATCCTGAATCTGTCCGTTATGACCAGCGTCCAGCAGTCCATCATGAACTTTGGCATCCTGATGGTGCAGGGGCTCGTCAACAGCTTTGGCACGGTCATCATGGCGGCCTTTGCAGCGGCGGTCAAAATTGATTCCTTTGCCTATATGCCGGTGCAGGATTTCGGCAACGCGTTCTCCACCTATGTGGCCCAGAACTACGGGGCCAACCAGCCGGAGCGGATCCGGAAAGGCATCCGCAGCGCCGCCGCGACCTCTGCGGTATTCTGCGTCTGTATCAGTGTGCTGGTTTGTCTCTTTGCGGCCCCGCTCATGCAGATCTTCATTGACCCGGCCCAGACAGAGATCGTGGCGGCAGGTGTCCACTACCTCCGCATCGAGGGAGCTTGCTACATCGGCATCGGCACCCTGTTTTTGCTGTACGGCTATTACCGGGCCGTCAATCAGCCCGGGATGTCGGTCATCCTGACCATTGCTTCGCTGGGCACCCGTGTGGCGCTGGCCTACCTGCTCTCGGCCACTCCACTGGGCGTGACGGGCATCTGGCTCAGTGTGCCCATTGGCTGGGCACTGGCGGACGCCATTGGCATTGGCTATTATTTCAAGAATAAGAAAACGAAGGCAGCAGCATGAAAACCATCTGCTGATGTGCCATGGCGAGACGCTTTTCAAGGGGATGGATCTGGACGCTTTGGCGCCGGGGTGATGGGTTTAATATAAGATGCTTGCGGTAAATTAAGAATCGGCGAAGCCCTCTCACCAGTTGCGTGGGAGGGCCTTTTTGCGCCCAAAACAGGGATTTACACAACGAAAACTTTTGTTTGGTTTGATAAATACTTGTGAAAGAACTGTAAAAGCTAAAACTTTTTAGATAAAACTCTTGACATCCGACCGGAATTCGATATAATGGCCTTGTTCGACAACTCAAAAACTTTAGGTAAACAATTTGAAACACACAAGATAAACCATTTGATAAAAGGAGACCATTACTATGACTTTCGATGAGATGAAGAAGATCGTTGTTGACACCCTGAACTGCGAGGAAGACAAGGTGACCATGGAGGCCAGCCTGACCGAGGACCTGGAGGCCGACAGCCTGGATGCAGTGGAACTGAACATGGCTCTGGAAGATGCATTCGGCGTCTCCATCTCCGATGAGGAGCTGGCCAACATGAAGACCGTGGGCGATATCTTTAACTACCTGACGGCCCACGCGGAATAAGGTACCGAGGCAAGCGAGATGAACGATATCAGAGACCTGCTCCCCGGCGGCAAAATGCGGGAACGCACGTTCCAGCTCAAGGCCCGGCGTGACGTCGGCGTGGCCTGGACAGAACCCCAGTTTGTGGAGTGTAAGCAGTGCGGCCGCCGCACTACCCGGCAGATCTGGGCCAAAAGCTTTTTCGTCTGCCCCAACTGCGGCTTCCACCTGCCCATCGGCGGCTACTATCGGCTCAGCCTTGTGCTGGACCATGGCAGTTTCCGGGAGCTGGATGAGTCGCTGCCTCCGCAGGATGTCCTCCATTTCCCGGGCTATCCGGAAAAGCTGGCAGGGGCAACGGCGAAGACAGGCCTGAGCGAAGCTGCCGTCACGGCCGTGGGTCGGATCGGCGGCGTGGCCTGCGTGGCCGCGGTGCTGGACAGCCGCTTCTTTATGGGCAGCATGAGCACGGCTGTGGGCGATAAGATCACCCGCGCCATTGAGTATGCTACCAGCAAGCACCTGCCTCTGGTCATCTTCTCGGCCAGCGGCGGCGCCCGGATGCAGGAGGCATTTTCAGCCTGATGCAGATGGCCAAGACCAGCGCTGCCATTGAGCGCTTTTCCAGCAAGGGCGGGCTGTACATCAGTGTGCTGACCCACCCCACCACGGGCGGTGTCACCGCCAGCTTTGCCAGCCTGGGCGATATCATGCTGGCCGAGCCCGGGGCACTCATCGGCTTTGCCGGCCCCCGCGTCATCGAGCAGACCATCGGCGAGACACTGCCGGCGGGCTTCCAGCGCAGTGAGTTCCAGCTGGAGCACGGCTTTGTGGATAAGGTGGTGCCCCGCAGTGAGCTGCGCGCTACGCTGATCCAGCTGCTGCAGCTCCACGCAGAGGGAGGAAGACGGAATGATTAAAGACCTTTTGGAGCAGCTTGCTCCGCTGGATGCCCAGATCGCAGCCCTGCGCGGCAATGCAGCCGACGAAGAGAGCGATATGAGCGCCATCACGGCCCATGCCTCTGAGCTGGCGGAGCTGGCTGTGGAGGAGGATGAGATCCTCCGCAGCTGCGGCCCGCTGACCGCCGAAGACCGGGTCTTTCTGGCCCGGCATCCGGCCCGCCCCCACATCGACGAGACCGTCAACGCCCTGTTTACCGATTTCTTTGAGCAGTGCGGTGACCGCCAGTGCCGGGAAGACCGGGCCATTCTGGGCGGCATCGCCAAATTCCACGGGATGCCCGTGACCGTCATCGGTCACCGCAAGGGTGCCACACTGGAAGAAAACATGGCCTGCAATTTTGGAATGCCGGGCCCTGAGGGGTACCGTAAGGCCTTGCGCCTGATGAAGCAGGCCGAAAAATTTGGCCGCCCCATCATTACCTTTATTGACACGCCGGGCGCTTACCCCGGCAAGGAAGCCGAGGAACGGGGTCAGGGCGAGGCCATCGCCCGCAACCTGATGGAGATGAGCGGCCTGACTGTGCCTATCATTGCCGTCGTTACGGGCGAGGGCTCCAGCGGCGGTGCACTGGCATTGGGCGTGGCAAACCACATCCTCATGCTGGAAAACGCCGTTTACTCGGTGCTCAGTCCGGAGGGCTTTGCCAGCATCCTGTGGAAAGATTCTTCCCGCAGCGGCGAGGCCTGTGAGCTGATGAAGCTGACGGCCCAGGACCTCTATCGGGATGGGATTGTGGAAGAGATCATCCCGGAGCCGGTGGGCGGCGCGCAGCGCAGCCACGCGGCTCTGTACGCGGCGCTGGACACGGCCCTGAAAAACCATCTGCGCACTCTCTGCAAGATGAACGGCAAGGCCCTGGCCGAGCAGCGCTATAAAAAATACCGCCAGATCGGGGAAACGAGGAAAGCATGAACGGGTTACAGCTGATCGCAACCGGCGGGGCACTGCCCGGCCGCACGGTCACCAACGAAGATCTGAGCCGCGTCGTGGACACCAGCGACGAGTGGATCACCACTCGCACGGGCATCCGCACCCGGCACTGGTGCACGGAGGGGGAGAGCGCGGCCACCCTGGCGATCGCAGCCGCCCGGCAGGCGCTGGAACGCAGCGGCCTGGCCCCGGAGCAGATCGCCTGTTGTGTCTGTGCTACCCTCTCGGCCCCGGACGCGACCCCGAGCGTGGCCTGTCAGGTACAGCGTGCGCTGGGCCTGCCCGAAGATCGCCCGGCACTGGACGTCAACGCGGCCTGCTCCGGTTTTGTCTACGGCACCGCCGTGGCCCGCGGCCTGCTCACCACACTGGGCGGGCAGTATGCGCTGGTGGTAGGGTGCGAGGCCCTTTCCCGTCTGATGGACCCAACCGACCGCTCTACCTGTGTCCTCTTGGAGATGGCGCAGGCGCGGCCGTTTACGCGCTGGCCGATACTCCTTTCGCCATCACGCTGGGAGCCCGGGGCAATGATGCCATCCACGCAGGCGGGCCTGATCGGGCTGGTTCTGCGCCCATTACCATGGACGGCAAGGCTGTTTTCCGCTTTGCGGTGGATGCCCTGCCCAAGAGCTTGAACAAGGTTTTGGCTGAGACAGGACTGACGCTGGACGATCTGGACTGGGTGGTCTGCCATCAGGCCAACAGCCGGATCATCGACCACTGCATCAAACACCTGAATGCCGACCCGGCCAAGTTCTACAAGAACATGGACCGCCACGGCAACACCAGTGCTGCCAGCATTCCGGTGGCCCTCAATGAGCTGGCCGAAGCGGGGAAGCTGACTCCCGGCCAGCGGGTGGCCTGCATTGGCTTTGGCGGCGGCCTCACCTGGGGCGGCATGATTCTGACATACAAAGGTTGAAAAAATGAAACTTCTAAACGAGATTCTGGGGACGAAGTACCCCATCATTCAGGGCGGTATGGCCAACATCGCCACCGGCGAGTTTGCGGCCGCCTGCTCCAATGCGGGGGCCCTGGGCCTCATCGGCGCGGGCGGAATGCGGGATGGGGATACCCTGCGGGAGAACATCCGCCGCTGCAAGGCATTGACCGACCAGCCTTTGGCGTCAACATCATGCTGATGCACCCTCTTGCAGATGAGTTTGCAAAGATCGTGGTGGAAGAGGGCGTGCAGGTGGTCACCACCGGCGCGGGCAACCCGGGCAAGTATATCCAGATGTGGAAAGAAGCCGGCATCAAAGTCATCCCCGTGGTGGCCGCCGCCGTGCTGGCAAAGCATCTGGAGCCGCTGGGCGTGGATGCCATCATCGCCGAAGGCACCGAGAGCGGCGGCCATGTGGGCGAGATGACCACCATGGCCCTGGTGCCCCAGGTAGTGGATGCCGTCAATGTCCCGGTTATCGCGGCGGGCGGCATTGCCGATGGCCGCCAGCTGGCAGCAGCTTTTGCGCTGGGGGCCTGCGGTGCTCAGGTGGGCACCTGCCTGCTGGTGAGCGAGGAGTGCCCCATCCACGAAAACTACAAAGCGGCCCTCCTCCGGGCCAAGGACAGTGACACCATCGTAACGGGCCGCATTGGCGGCACCCCCGTCCGTGTTTTGAAAAACCGGATGAGCCGGGAATATGTTCGGCAGGAAAAGGCCGGTGCCGATAAGATGGAGCTGGAAAAATACACGCTGGGCAGCCTGCGCCGTGCCGTCTTTGAGGGCGACACTGCCACGGGCAGCCTGATGGCCGGTCAGGTGGCCGGAATGCTCCATGAGGTGCGCCCGGTAGCTGCCATTCTGGATGAGCTGTGGGAGAGTGGGAGGCAGCGCATGGCCGCGCTGAGTGAGCTATGCTGACCCTCGCGGGCAAACCCCTTGCAGTCCCCATCTTACAGGGCGGCATGGGCGTGGGCGTTTCCCTGGGCGGGCTGGCCGGAGCCGTGGCGGCCTGCGGCGGCATGGGGTGCATCTCCACCGCCGACACCGGCTACCGGGAACCGGATTTGCCAAAGACCCGGTCGGTGCCAACCGCCGCGCCCTGGCGGCGGAGATCAAAAAAGCAAAAGAGATCGCCAATGGTGCGGGCCTTGTGGCCATCAACGCCATGGTTGCCACCCAGAACTATGCCGACGCCGTGAAAACAGCGGTGGAGGCGGGAGTGGACGCCATCGTCTCGGGGGCCGGGCTCCCGCTGGAGCTGCCCGGTCTGGTGGAAAAAGCCGATGTGGCGCTGGCACCCATCGTATCCAGCGGCCGGGCGGCCAAGCTGATCTTGCGCCGCTGGGCCAAATCCTTTGGCCGTACCGCTGATTTTGTGGTCATTGAGGGCTGCAAGGCGGGCGGACACCTTGGCTTTTCCGAGGAAGAGCTGCTGGCAGGCAAATGCCAGACCTTAGATGAAATTCTGCCGGAAGTCCTTGCGGAGGTAAAACCCTACGAGGAGCAGTTCGGCCACGCCATCCCCGTGTTTGTGGCGGGCGGCGTTTACACGGGCGAGGACATCGCCCACTATGCCCGGCTGGGAGCCGCCGGTGCCCAGCTGGCCACACGATTCATCCCGACCTATGAGTGCGACGCCAGCCAGACCTATAAAGATGTCCTGCTGGCGGCACAGCCGGAGGATGTCCGGATCATCCACAGCCCGGTGGGAATGCCCGGCCGGCGCTGAACACCCCGCTGGTGCAGAAGCTGGCCGAGGGCCTGCGCTTCCCCCCGAAACGGTGCGCCCGCTGCCTGAAAGCCTGCGACCCTGCAAAAGTACCCTACTGCATTACCCACGCGCTGATTGAAGCGGTCAAGGGCAATGTGGAAGAGGGCCTGTTCTTCTGCGGGGCCAACGTGGGGCAGCTGGACCGGATGCGCAGCGTCCGGGAGCTGATGGATGAACTGATGGACGATTGGAGGAAACACCAATGAAACTTGCCATTCTTTACGCCGGGCAGGGCAGTCAGCACCCCGGCATGGGCAAAGACCTTTACGAAGCATATCCCGCTTTCCGGGCCGCTTTTGATGCCGCCGCGCTGGATTTTGACCTGCACAGCGTCTGCTTTGAAGACCCGGACGGCGTTTTGAATCAGACCGAATACACCCAGCCCTGCATGGTGGCCTTTGCGGCCGGCGTGACGGCTGTTTTGCAGGAAAACGGCGTCAAGGCGGATGATCTGGCCGGCCTCTCGCTGGGTGAGTATTCCGCCCTGCAGGCTGCAGGCGTCTTTACGGCCAAGCAGGCGGTGGAACTGGCGGCTTACCGCGGCAAGGCGATGGCCGATGCCGCCAAAGGCATCGACTGCGGCATGACCGCTGTGATGAACCTGGACCGGGACGCCCTCGCAAAATGCTGCGAAGAGGCTTCCGCACTGGGTGTTGTTCAAATCTGCAATTACAACTGCCCGGGTCAGCTGGTCATCGGCGGCGAGAAAGCCGCTGTGGAAAAGGCTGCCGAGCTGGCAAAAGCCGCCGGTGCCCGCCGCTGTATCCCCCTCAAGGTCAGCGGCCCGTTCCACACCCGGCTGATGGCCCCGGCAGGGGACGCGCTGGCCAAGCGCTTTGCCACTGAGAACTTCGGAGAGATGAAACTCCCGTTCTCTTCAACTGCTTAGGCCATGAAAAGAGCGCGGAGGATTCCATCCCGGCGCTGCTGGAAAAGCAGGTGCAGAGCAGTGTTTACATGGAGGATACCCTCCGCCGCCTGGGTGAGCTGGGCGTCACCGAGATCCTGGAAGTTGGCCCGGGCAAGGCACTGAGCGGCTTTGTCAAAAAGACGCTGGGACCGGACGTGCCCTGCACTGCCGTGGAAACGGCGGAGGAGCTGGCCGCGTTCCTGACCAAGTGGAAGGAGGCCCACGCATGAGCGAAGCTGTGGTGAAGCGTGCTGCCGTTGTCACCGGCGGCAGCCGGGGCATTGGCCGTGCCATCTGCGTGGCTCTGGCCAAACAGGGCTGCAATGTGGTGGTCAACTACTGCCACGGTGTGGATGCTGCTGCTGAGACGGTGGCCCAGTGCACCACTCTGGGCGTGCAGGCTGTGGCCGTACAGGCCGATGTCTCCACCGCCGAGGGCTGTAAAAAACTGTTTGAAGAGGCGGTCAACGCCTTTGGCCGGGTGGATATCCTCGTGAACAACGCCGGTGTCACCCGGGATAATTTGATCCTGCGGCTGAGCGAGGAGGATTTTGACAAAGTCCTCAACGCCAACCTCAAGGGAGCATTCCTCTGCTGCAAGGAGGCTGCCCGCCGGATGGTCCGTCAGCGCTCTGGCCGGATCATCAACCTCAGCAGCGTGGTGGCCCTGCGGGGCAACGCAGGCCAGACCAACTACGCCGCCAGCAAGGCAGGCCTCATCGGCCTGACCAAGAGCCTGGCCCGGGAGCTGGCCAGCCGCGGCGTTACGGTCAATGCGGTAGCCCCCGGCTTTATTGCAACGGATATGACGGCTGTCCTGCCCGAAGCGGTTCAGGCGGAAATGACAAAGGGCATCCCGCTGGGCCGTGTGGGCCAGCCGGAGGATGTGGCAAACGCGGTGGCGTTCCTCGCTGCCGAACAAAGCGGCTATCTCACCGGGCAGGTGCTCTGTGTAGACGGCGGCATGGCAATGTAAAAGGAGAAATTCTCTTATGGAAAAACGCAGAGTCGTGATTACGGGCCTTGGCACCGTGAACCCGCTGGGCAACACCACCGCCGAGAGCTGGGCCGCTGCCAAAGCAGGCAAGTGCGGCATTGGGCCCATCACCCAGTTTGACGCCAGTGAGTTCAAGTGCAAGCTGGCCGCTGAGGTCAAAAACTTTGACCCCGAGACGGTTGTGGATAAAAAAGAGGCCCGCAAGATGGCCCGGTTCACCCTGCTGGCGCTGGGCGCTGCCGCGGAGGCACTGACCGACAGCGGCCTGGATCTGGCCGCAGAGGGCGAACACATCGGTGTCAGTGTGTCCAGCGGCATCGGCGGCCTGCCCACCATCGAGGAGCAGCACAGCCGTGGTCTGGAAAAGGGAATGGAAAAGGTCAGCCCTTATTTTGTCCCGATGGCCATTGCCAACATGGCAGCGGCCCAGATCGCCATTCGCTTTGGCCTCAAGGGGATGTGCACCTGCCCGGTCACGGCCTGCGCGGGCGGCACCAACGCCGTGGGCGATGCCTTCCATCGCATCCGGGATGGCTATGAGCCCATCATGGTCTGCGGCGGTGCCGAGAGCTGCATCAGCCCGCTGGGCATCGGCGGTTTTACCAGCATGAAAGCCCTCTCCACGGCCCAGGACCCGGAGGCAGCCAGCCTGCCCTTTGACGCCCGCCGCGGCGGCTTCGTCATGGGCGAGGGCAGCGGCATCCTTGTGCTGGAAAGCCTTGAACACGCCCAGGCGCGCGGTGCCAAAATTTACGCGGAAGTAGTGGGTTACGGTGCCAACTGTGACGCCTACCACTTTACCGCCCCGGCTCCCGGCGGCGTGGGGGCCATCGGCTGCATGAAGCAGGCGCTGGCCGACGCCGGCGTTGCCCCGGAGCAGGTGGACCACATCAATGCCCATGGCACAGGCACCCACATGAACGACAGTTGTGAGACGGCGGCCATCCATGCGGTGTTCGGCGAGCACGCAAAGCAGATCGCGGTCGTCTCCACCAAGAGCATGACGGGCCACCTGCTGGGCGGTGCCGGCGGTGTGGAAGCGGTGTTCACGGCGCTGGCCCTGCGGGACCAGTTCGCCCCGCCCACCATCCACTATGAGCAGCCGGACCCGGAGTGTGACCTGGACTATGTGCCCAATGTGGGCCGGGAAATGTCCATGACCTACGCGTTGAGCAACAGCCTGGGCTTTGGCGGCCACAACGCCTGCCTGCTGCTGCGCAAGTGGGAGGGCTGAACCATGGCGGAACCTCGCACCGCGCGTGAAAACGCAAACAGCCTCACCTCGGAGCAGATCGCGGCCATCCTGCCGCACCGCTACCCGTTTGCACTGGTGGACCGCATTTTGGACTATGAGCCGGGCCAGTGGGCCATCGGCCGCAAGTGTGTTTCCCGCAATGAGGAATTTTTCTGCGGCCACTTCCCAGGCCAGCCTGTCATGCCGGGCGTCCTCATCCTGGAAGCGCTGGCTCAGACCGGGGCCGTCGCGGCTCTCAGCCTGCCGGAAAACGCGGGCAAACTGGCCCTCTTTGGCGGCATCAAGAATGCACGCTTCCGCAAACAGGTCACGCCGGGGGATGTGCTCACCCTCACTGTGAGCTGGTGGAACAGCGGGGCCCGGTGGGCATCGGCAAGGCGTCCGCCTATGTGGACGGTAAATGTGCCGCCACTGCCGAGCTGACCTTTGTGCTGACCGACCGCACCGAATAACAAAAACGAGAAAAGCACTCCGGAGTTGCAGAGATGCTGCGGCTCTGGGGTGCTTTTTTGCCAAAAACAGGCGTCAGCGGATAGCGCTCCCAAAAGGTGTTTGAAATGGTGCATAAAATGCACAAAAATGTGAGGATATACAGTACCATTTCTTGAACGGGGTTGCGCCGAAAAGCTTTTCGTGTTATGATTGTTCAAAGAAAGAAACAGACACCATCAGACGTTGACCGGAAGGAAGCAAACGAACCATGGCAAAGCTGGAAACGTGCGGAGAAAAGGGCTTGGCACAGCAGGAATCAAAAGATGCGCTTTTAGAGGAACTGGAAGATTTTTTGCGGGAAAACGCGGAACGGCGCTTGTGTATGGCGGCCGTGGATGTGGAGCATTTCAAGCTGGATGAGGCAGGCTGCAACTGGGAGCAGTACAGTCCCTCCATGCGGGAAAAGCTCAAGCAGCGCCAGCAGTTGCTCATTGAGATAGAGCGGGCGCTGCAGAACAAGGAATTCTGCTTTTACTTACAGCCCAAGTGCAACAGCATGACCCACGCCATTGTGGGGATGGAAGCGCTGGTGCGCTGGAACCACCCCACCCGGGGCATCGTGTCGCCCGGGGAGTTTGTGCCCCTGATGGAAGAGACGGGCCTCATCACCCGGCTGGACCTCTACCTGTGGGAAGAGGTCTGCCAGATGCTCCACGGCTGGAAAGCCCGGAACGAGAACATGGTGCCCATCTCGGTCAATGTCTCCATTGCGGATATCGCGGCGCTGGATGTGGCGCAGGTGCTCTGGGAGCTGGTGCAGAAATATCAGCTGGAGCCCAAACTGCTGCTGGTGGAGATCACCGAGAGTATGCTGGCCCAAAACCTGAAAATGGTGGAAAACACCATCGCGGCCCTCCATCGCAAGGGCTTTGCCGTGCTGATGGATGATTTTGGCAGCGGCTATTCCTCCCTGAATGTGCTCCGCAATACCAGCGTGGATGCCATTAAGCTGGATATGCAGTTCATCGTGCGGGACAGTGAAAGCAGCAAGGCAGGCAGATCGTGGAATCGGTCATCGAGATGGCCAGGCGGCTGAACCTGCCCATCATCGCCGAGGGCGTGGAGACGCAGGAGCAGGTGTTCATGCTCCAGTCTATGGACTGCCTTTACACCCAGGGGTACTATTTTTATAAGCCCATGGCCGTGAAACAGGCCGAGGAGCTGCTTGCGCAGCCTGCCATGGAAAATTACTGGGACCTGCGCCGGGACATGACCCGCCGAAATTACAAGGCCTTTACGGGCGGTCTTGTGAGCGAAAAGAGTGCCATTGCCCTGCAGGCGTTTCAGATCCTGGCCGATAACGCTCTGCTGCTGGCCCGCTTGGATCTGGTTACAGGGGAATACCGCATCGTCAAGCGGGACGAACGGCTGATGGGTGTTTCCGAAGAGAAAACGCTTCAGCTGGAAAGCTACTGCGAGCAGCTGGTGGCCGAAAAAGCCATCCACCCGGAGGACGCGGCGCAGTTCCGCGCGCAGGCGAAGCTGGAGCTGCTTCAGGCGGAATTGTTCCGGGAGCGGCGCTCGGTGATCCGCCGCTGCCGCCAAATGGTGGCGGGGAAGTATGTCTGGGTACGCATCGAGGTGCTGCCCTGCAAAGACTGCAGCCGGAAGACCCCTGGGCTGTGGTGGTCGCGCGGGAAGAATTTCCCGAGGAATAACGGTTTTATCAAGGCCCTCTGCCGTGGTGCAGGGGCCTTGTGTGCTGTCTGACGGCAAAATCTAAAGCAAAGATTAAGATTTCCTAAGAAAAATCCAATGGAAAAGCCGGGCCGTTGCTGATATACTGAAAACGGTAAACGCTGGAAACGTGAAAAATGGGAGGAAACAAGATCATGGCGGCACAGACGATACTCATTGCGGAAGATGATCCGGACATCCGGGACGGTGTGCGCATTTTGCTGGCCGGGGAGGGCTACCATATCCTGGAGGCAGAAAACGGCACCCGGGCGCTGGAGATCTTCAACCCGGAAGTAGACCTGGTCATCCTGGACATCATGATGCCCGGCATGAGCGGGCTGCGAGTCTGCGAGGAGCTGCGCAAGGTGTCCACGGTGCCCATCCTGTTCCTGACGGCAAAATCGCAGGAATCGGACAAGCTGCTGGGCCTGACGGCGGGCGGCGATGATTACCTGCCAAAGCCGTTCTCCTTTGCGGAGCTCAGTGCCCGGGTCAAGGCTCTGCTGCGGCGGTACTGCGTCTATCAGGGCAAGGGGCAGGTGGCTGCCCAGCCCGAAAACCTGAAGTTCATTTCCAATGGCGTCCAGCTGGCACTGGACTGCAACCGGGTCTGGGTAGAAGAACGGGAAGTGGACCTGACCGAGACGGAGTATAAAATTCTGCGGATGCTGATGCAGAACCCGGAGCGCATCTTCTCAGTGGAGATGATCTATGAGACCGTGTGGGGCGAGCCTTACTACTATACTTCCAACGGCACGGTCATGGTCCACATCCGCAACCTGCGGACAAAAATTGAAGCCGACCCTCAGAACCCCAAGCGGGTGTGTACCGTGTGGGGCAAGGGGTACCGGTTTGTGAATGAGGAACAGGTATGAACAGACAGAGCCTCGTTGCAAAAATGCTCCACCTGCAGGTGGCGTCGGCGCTGGTGTGCATTCTGCTGTATTTTGCGCTCCTGTTTGCCACGCGAGCAGGGCTGAGCTACTACAATAACCACTCCGATATTCAGCAGCGCTCCATTGCCCGGCAGGTGGAACGATTTCAGAAATATGTTACAGCACAGGAGATCTCCGCAAAAGACACCCGGGCCATTGATGATTGGGTGGGGCAGCAGAGCTTTTTGCTGATGAACATTTACCGCGGGCATCGGATGCTCTACTCAAACTTTTCGTTCAGTTTTGGAGATGGCCCGGATGAGGAACGGGAACCCGGTTCAAACTTTTCGTTCAGTTTTGGAGATGGCTCGGATGAGGAACGGGAACCCGGTGAGAGCTGGCAGGTGTTTTATCTTGTCCAATTCTCGGATGGCCCGGCCCAGGTACAGCTGTTCTGCAATGTGATGCTCAACTGGTGGGTCCTGTTCAGTAAATTGCTGATCGTTTTCTGCGTGGGTGTGTTTCTGGTGGTGTTCTGGTTTGCCTGCCGCCGCATTGTGAAATATATCATCCAGCTCAGTGAGGAGATCCAGGCCATGGAGGGCGGCGACCTCGACCACCCCATCACCATCCGGGGAGATGATGAGCTGACGACGCTGGCCCGCTGCCTGGACTCCATGCGGGTCACCCTGCGCCAGCAGCAGGAGGAGGAAGCAAAGGCCTCTGCCAAGGTGAAGAACCTCATCACCGAAATGTCCCACGACCTGCGCACCCCGCTGACCACGCTGCTGCTGTATACCGAGATCGTCCGGAGCCGCAAATATGAGAACGACGCCCAGCGGGATGACTACCTGAACAAGATCGACACCAAGGCCCGGCAGCTCAAACAGCTGTCCGATAACCTGTTTGAGTATGCCCTTGTCACCCGGGACACCGTCGTTACATTGGACCCGCCAGCTTACTTCTCCCGCATTTTCGAGGAACCGCTGGCTGAGATGGTGGATACATTGCAGCAGCGTGGCTTTGCCTGCGCACTGGACCTTGGCAGTGAGGACCTGATGCTGACGGTCAAGATGCAGTATATCCGCCGCGTTTTTGATAACATCACGTCCAATGCCATCAAGTATGCCGACCCCGGCCGGGAGATCTCCGTTACCTTTCGAAAGGAAGAAAAGTGGGTGGGCCTGCGTTTTGCAAACCATGTGCTGCCCGGCCAGCACCGGGAGGAAAGCACCCAGGTGGCTTGACCAGCATTGAGACCATGATGGAAAAGATGAACGCGGTCTGCCGGGTGGAGCAGGGAACAGAGCAGTTTGCGATCACGCTGCTGTTTCCCATCACCTGAGAGCGCCGGAAACGGGTGTCAGCGCGGTTTCTGACGTGCTTTCATAAATTGTTCACGATTCTTAAGCCAAATTTAAGAAAATCCTCGGGAATTTCTGAAGAAAAGTCTGCTATAATTCCGTTGTATCATAGAGAGGGCATTTTGGAAGCCCCATCCCCCCCCCCGAAAAAAAACCAGGAGGCCAATGTTTATGCTATTTAGAAAAAAGCCAGCGGAGGAACGCTCCCCGCAAGAACTGGAAATCGCGCTACAGGAAGCGGAAATGCCGCAAAAGGGCCTGAAGCCCTTCCTGCACAAAAATGGGAAGAAGCTGGTGGCCGTTCTGGTCGTACTGGTCCTTCTCATCGCCCTCTTTGCCCCCAAGGGAAAGAAAAAAGCTGTGAGCGCGGAGACCCAGTACACCACCGTCAGCCCCGAAAACCGGGACATCACCAACGTGTACAGCGCATCGGGCACCCTGAACGCCGCCAACAGCTACACCGTCAAGGCGACGGTCAAGGGCGATGTCCTGACCGCGGATTTTGAGGTGGGCGATGTGGTGGAAAAGGGCGCGGTCCTTTACACCATCGACAGCTCCGATGTCGTCAGCGGCGTGGAAAAGGCAGAGCTGAACCTCGGCCAGGCCCAGCGCAGCTACGATGACGCTGTGGACGCCCAGTACATCCGCACCGACATTGCCGGCACCGTCGCTTCCTTTAAAGTGCGGGTAGGCGATGTGGTCAACGCAGGGCAGGAAGTCGCCACCATCCGGGACGACACCACCCTGCTGCTGGAGCTGGAGTTCCCGGCGGCGGACGCCGCCAACTTTGCCGTGGGCCAGAGCGCGGAGGTGCTGCTGGACAGCACCTTTGAGGCCATCACCGGCAGCGTGCAGTCCGTCTCCGGTGCGGATACCCTCAGCAGCGGCAACCTGCTGGTCCGCACCGTGACCATCGCGGTCCGCAACACCGGCAACCTGACCGCTTCCCAGGCGGCCACTGCCACCATCAACGGCGTCAGCGCCCTGTCTTCCGCCCGGTTCAGCTACCAGCGTGAGCAGAGCGTTACCGCCCAGAACAGCGGCACCGTCTCCGCTCTCTGCGTCAAGGAGGGAGCTCAGGTCAGCGCCGACACGGCCCTGATCCAGCTCTCTGGCGATAACCTGACCAAGCAGGTGCTCAACGCCTCCGACAACCTGCGCAGCGCCGAGCTCTCTGTGGAAGACACCCAGAAGCAGGTGGACGATTACACCATCACCGCTCCCATCAGCGGCACGATCATTTCCAAGGATGTCAAGGTGGGTGATACCGTGGGCACCAGCACGGCAACGGCCGATACCATGTGCGTCATCTACGATATGAGCTACCTGGAAATGACCCTGAACGTGGACGAGCTGGACATCCTCAACATCAAGGAGGGCCAGAAAGCCACCATTACCGCCGATGCCGTTTCCGGCCAGACCTTTGAGGGTGTGGTTACCAGCATCTCCAAGGCAGGCACCACCACCGGAGGTACCACCACGTACCCCGTTACCATCCGCATCGACGAGATGGGCGACCTGCTGCCCGGCATGAACGCCACGGCAGAGATCGTGACCGAGAGCGCCGACAATGTTCTCTCGGTGCCCAATGCGGCCATCACCCGCGGCAATTACGTCCTTGTAACCAAGGATTCGCCCAGCGCCGCCAACGCGGATGACAGCATGACCGCTCCGGACGGCTACGTTTACGTCAAGGTGGAGACCGGTGTCAGCGATGATGACTACATTGCCATCACCAGCGGCCTGACCGCGGAAGACACCGTGGCCTATGATTCCAGCTACAGCACCACCACCCTCGCCGGGGATATGCAGCTGGTGATGGACGGCAGTGATATGGGCGGCGGCCCCGGCGGTGCTCCTGGCGGTGGCGGCCCGGGAGGTGGCCAGTAATGAGTGCACTCATTGAGTTTGACAACGTGTGCAAGTATTACCAGATGGGTGACACGACGGTCAAGGCTGCCGACCATATCTCCATGAAGATCAACAAAGGCGAGTTCGTGGCCATCGTCGGCCAGTCCGGCTCGGGCAAATCCACCTGCATGAACATCATCGGCTGCCTGGACGTGCCCACGGCGGGCACCTATCGGCTCAATGGCCGGGATGTGGGCAAGATGAACAAGGACGAGCTGGCCGAGATCCGCAACGAGATGCTGGGCTTCATCTTCCAGCAGTATAACCTGCTGCCCAAGCTCAGCCTGCTGGAAAACGTGGAAGTGCCGCTGGTGTACGCAGGCATCCCCCTGGCTGAGCGCAAGCGCCGCGCGACCGCCTCTCTTGAGCGGGTAGGGCTGGGCGATAAGCTCAAGAACAAGCCCAACCAGCTTTCCGGCGGCCAGCAGCAGCGTGTCTCCATTGCACGTGCTCTGGCGGGTAACCCGGCGGTCATTCTGGCCGACGAGCCCACCGGCGCGCTGGACAGCCACACCGGCCGCGAGGTGCTGGGGATGCTGCAGGAGCTGCACCGGCAGGGGAACACCGTGGTGCTCATCACCCACGACAACTCCATTGCGGTGCAGGCCCAGCGGATCATCCGGCTGGAGGATGGGCGTGTCGTTTACGACGGCGACGCCCACGCCCCGGAGGCGGTGGTCCAGCCCAACCTGGTCATCCCGGACCCGGTAAAACCACAGAATGAAACCAAACAGGAGGGCAGCGTATGATCTACGAAACCTTCCGTGAAGCCATCCAGAACATCTGGAGCAATAAATTCCGTACATTCCTTACCATGCTGGGCATCATCATTGGCGTGATGGCTGTTATGGTCATTGTGGGTCTGGGCAACGGTATGACCACCAGCATCCAGAACGAGTTTGCCGATATGGGCACCAACCTCCTGACCGTGCAGGTCATGGGCTACGGCTCCCGTTCTGTCAAAGTCAAGGACTTCTATGAACTGGTGGAAAAAAACTCGGATGTCCTCGGGGATGTTTCGCCCGTCATCAGTATGAGCGGAACGGTGAAAGTCGGTACGGACGATGACAGTTACAGCAGCACCTCCGTCAAAGGCGTCAGCGAAGTGTATCTGAACATGGATGGCTACACCATCGCGCAGGGCCGTCCCCTGAACTACGTGGACATGGACGCCAACAAAAAGGTCTGCATGGTAGGCGATTACATCAGCCGGGTGGGCTATGGCGGCAACGCCATTGGCCAGAGCATCAAGATCGGCAGAGAGTGGTACACCATTGTGGGCGTGCTGGAAGCCGAGATCGACGACCCCTCCGATCAGGAGGGCAGCAGCGACGACTGCATTTTTGTGCCCTACACCACGGCCATGCGTGTCTCCGGCATCAGCACGGCCAGTTCTTACGCGGTCCTTGTGTCCGATGAGGAGAATATCTCCAAGGGCAAGTCCATCATTGAGAATGGCCTGCAGGAGCTGCTTCACTCGGACAGCGGCTATATGGTCATCAGCCTGAGCGAGATGCTGGATATGATGACGAGCATGGTCAACATGGTGGTCACGGTCCTGACGGCCATTGCGGCCATCTCGCTGCTGGTCGGCGGCATCGGCATCATGAACATCATGATGGTCTCTGTTACCGAGCGCACCCGTGAGATCGGCATCCGCAAGGCACTGGGTGCCAAGGAAAGAACGATCCTGAGCCTGTTTGTGGTGGAGGCGGGCGCAACGTCTGCTCTGGGCGGTATCATTGGCATTGGCCTGGGATACACCGTCTCAGCCCTTGCCACCAAGGTCCTGGCCGTCATCATGACCGATATGACCATTACGGTCACCCCCACCGCCGGCTCCATTGCCGTGGCCTTTGGCATCTCGGTGGGCATTGGTGTGCTGTTTGGCTATCTGCCTGCAAAACGTGCCGCAAGCCTCAACCCCATTGAAGCTCTAAGATATGATTGACCTCTCAGCTGCGCCGTCGGCCATTGGCCGCGCGGCTCACAGCTCCCCTGACAGGGAAGCCAAGATTTAAGGAGTGAAACTATGAAGAAACGCATTCTTGCGCTGCTGTTGGCGGTCTGCGTGGCCTGCTCCATGCTCATCCTGCCCGCCTCGGCCAGCGGCTCCAACACGGCAGTCCAGACAGCCGTTACGCTGGGCGGCCTGACCTCCGACCAGACGGCGAACCTGGCCGCACCGCTTACCCGCGGCGCGCTGACCAAACTGATGGTGGCGTTCTCCGCCTACCGGGAAAGCGCCAAGACCCAGGGCTCCACGGGTACCCTCTTTTCGGATGTGGGCAGCGGCTCCGCCAATGCGCCCTACGTCCGCATTGCGGTCCAGCAGGGCTGGATCAGCGGCTATACCGACGGCAGCTTCCGCCCGGACAACGCTGTCACGCTGGAAGAAGCCTGCACCGCGGTCCTCAAGCTGCTGGGCTATGACGTGACCACTCTCAGCGGTACGTTCCCGGCCGCACAGCTCAACAAGGCAAACGAGCTGGGCCTGCGGGACAACCTGACCAAGACCCAGGGCGAGGGGATGACGCTGGAAGACGGCGCTGTCCTGCTCTACAATGCCCTGACGGCCACCACCGCGGAGGGCAAAGTCTATGCCTCTTCGCTGGGCTTTACCGTGAACAACGGCGTGGTGGATGTCTCTTCCATCCTGCTCAGCAATGTCAAGGGCCCCTTTGTGGCGGGCCTGGGCACCCAGCTGCCCTTTGCACCCACGGCGGTCTACCGCAACGATACCGTGACCACGGACGCCACCCTCAACGCCTATGACGTTTACTACTACAACGAGACGGCCCGGACGGTATGGATCTACACCCGCAAGGCCGCAGGCCGCATCACGGCCGTGTCTCCCTCGGCCAATGCCCCCACTTCTGTTACCGTGGCAGGCACCGAGTACACCATCGCTTCCTCCTCTGTGGCGGCACAGCTCTCCGCTCTGAACGGCGGCGGCGTGGGCCAGGTGGTCACCCTGCTGCTGGGCATGAACGATGAAGCGGTTTCCGTTCTGACGGGCGACGCCGCCAACGAGGTGTTCTACGGCGTGGTCCAGACCACCAGCCGCAGCCTGGTGGAAAACAGCGGCCCGGATGTGCAGCAGACCGTGGCCGTTGCCTGCACCGATGGCGTGACCCGCAGCGTGAACGTGGACAAACAGTTCAACTATCCGGCAGGCAAGCTGGTGGCCATCACCGTGGATGAAAACGGTGAGAACATCCAGAGCCTTGAGACCAAATCCACCAGCGGCACCGTCAACGCCGAGGGCACCGCCCTGGACAATACGGCCCTGGCCAGTAACGTGGAAATTCTGGACACGACTTCGGAGGGTTTGGCTGGGGCAGTTCGCCCCAGCCGCCTATCGGGGGTCACTCTGAGCGGCACGGACGTCAAATATTATACCACCAATGAAAAAGGCGAGATCGACCGCCTCATCCTCAGCGACGTGACGGGCGATCTGTGGGAGTATGCGGCACTGGATGGCATCCAGGCAGCCACCGATTATGCGGGCAGCAAGATCGACGAGAAAATCAACGAGAAAGTTTCCTCTTCCTCTTCGACAAGCTCGTCTCTGGCAGGCATGACCACGACCACCGAGGATGACGACCAGAAAGCCAAGCAGACCGCGCTGGATGTGCGCAACATCATGCTGCCCAGCACCAGCGACGTGCTGTATGGTCTGGTGGATGGCAGCATCGTCAGCACCACCTGGAACCAGCTCACCGGCAGCACCGACCGGTTGGCTTCCTACGTGCTGAAAAAGGTGGGCGACAATGTAGGCGGCGTGGCAGGCAATATCATTGATTACTTTGCCTCCGGTGCCAACTATGTCTGCTATGTCAACGGCAAGCAGGTCACCTATACCACTTCGGTCAAGTACCCGGTCATCGCGGGCGGCGTGGCCATTGGCAAATCCGCCGACGGCAAAAAAGTCAACGCGATGGTCCAGCTTTCCCCGGTGGTGGTGGATAAGCTGGGCGCCGGCTGGGTCATGAAAGGTGATACCCGCTATGAGACCGCCGACGACATCCAGGTCTATCTGTGGAACCAGGGAACTTATTACAAAGTTTCTCTGGCCGACCTCAATACCCAGGATTACAAACTGATCGGCTGGTACGATAACCAGGGCCATTCCGCAGGCAATAAGATCCGCCTGCTGGTAGCCGTGCGCACCAACTAAAAGCGAAACAGAACCAAAGCCCCTGCGCAGGAGTTTCTCTTGCGCAGGGGCTTTTTGGCATTGGGTAGCTTGAGCGAGCGACAACCACCAGCTCCGCTGGTGGAATAAAAACGGCTTTGATGATGGGGCCGATGGTGATGGTCTCCAGCTTGGAGAAATCAGTCACCTCCTGATTTTTATTTTACCGGATCTGAAGGCGGGGTGCAAGGAGAGCCGAAAATCCGCATGACACGGATGGTTAGTAACGGCTAATGTGCAACAAGCACAAAAATAATTCTCTAACATTGGTAAGTAGTAGATTAAAAAATGGTGTTAAAGTATTGACAATTTGCTCCGCACGGCGCTATAATGCAGGTACAGTAATTGATTAACACTTTTAATCAATTAAAGATTTATTACCGGATGAGATTTGAAGCTTGATAAAAAACGACGAATCTCAAACAAAAAACGATTGCTTGCTTGAAGAACGAATTGATTAACACTTTTAACTAAAAGGAGAAAATGATTATGAAGTACTTCCTGGACAGCGCAAAACTCGATGAGATCAAGCTCGCTTACAACACCTTTGGCATTGACGGCGTTACCACCAACCCCCGCCACATCATGCTGAGCGGCAAGCCGTTCCTGACGGCCATTACCGACATCGCCAACTGGATCAAGGAAGAGGGCCTGGAGGGCTACGAGAAGTTCCCCGTCTCCGTGGAGATCAACCCCCATCTGGACGATACCGAAGAGATGATTGCTGCTGCTAAGAAAGTGGCTGCTATCTGCAGCAACTTCGTCATCAAGATCCCCTGCACCGAGGCTGGTGTGGCTGCTGCCCGCCGCCTGGAGAAAGAGGGCATCCGCACCAACGTGACGCTGGTGTTCAGCCCGGCACAGGCCATCTGGCCCGCAAAGAACGGCTCCCTCTTCGTTTCTCCGTTCCTGGGCTGGAAAGAGGCCAACGGCGAGGACTGCAAGCAGTACATCAAGGACATCGTGGACATCTACAAGAACTACGGCTTCTACGGCAAGACCCAGATCATCTGCGCTGCTATCCGCACCCCCAAGCAGATCGTGGACTGCGCTGTGGCAGGTGCTGATATCGTGACCACCGGCCTGGCAGTCTATCAGGACGCCATCAAGCACGCTTACACCCGCCAGGCATTGAGACCTTTATCAATGCATGGGACAACACCGTAACGGAGTAAGCAAAGCGCGAGCAGGAACAAGAAGGCAAGAAGGAGAAACGCTATGAAAATCGGCTTTATCGGTCTGGGCATCATGGGCGAGTCCATGTGCGAAAACATTGTCAAGAAGCATGACGACACCGTCTACTGCTTCGATTTCATCCCCGCAAAAGTGGAGCTGCTGGCCTCCAAGGGCGCGGTTCCCTGCAAAGACTCGGTGGAGCTGGCCGAGAAATCCGACGTCATCATCTCGATGGTCCCGAAGTCGGAGCACTCCATGAGCGTTTACAAGACCATCCTCCCCGTGCTGGGCGCAGGGAAGACCTGCATTGATATGTCCACCATTGACCCCAGCGTCTCGGTGGAGATCAGCAAGATGGTCAAGGCAACGGGCGCAGCCTTTATGGATGCTCCTGTGGTCAAGAGCAAGCCCGCCGCTATTGCCGGCAAGCTGGGCATCTACATGGGCGGCGACGAAGCTACCTGCGAGGCCATGCGCCCCATCCTCGCTTACATGGGCGAGAACATCATCCGGATGGGTGACAACGGCAAGGGCCTGGTCATGAAGATCTGCCACAATGCTCTGGTCACTCAGATCCAGAACGGCGTCAACGAGACCCTGTCCCTGGCACAGCTCAACGGAATCTCGGTGGAAGATTATGCAACGGCCATCTCCTACGGCGGCGGCCAGAACTTCTATCTGGACGGCCAGTGGCAGAAGCTGCGGGACGAGGACTACACCACCGCATTCTCTCTGGCCAATGCAGCCAAGGATGTTGGCATCTGCATGAACCTGGCCAAGGAGTGCGGCCTGGAGATGCCCGGCGAGGCAAACGTCAAGAAAGTTTACGACAAGGGCATGGAAGCCGGCATGGGCGGCGACGACTGGCGCTCGACCTTTAAGCTGGTCCGCGGCCACTGAGAAAAGAGGAACCGAAAAATGGAGATGTTAGAGCATCTGAACCAGGTCAACGATGTTCCGGTCACCAGTGTGCTGAGCCCGGAATTCGCCCCCTACGGCCGCGTGGTCACGGGATACGATTTCAGCGAGATGATCGCTTACATGGAGCAGAACACCCCCATCCCGGAGAACGGCAACGTCTATGTGGCCAGCGTCCCGGAGATGGAAGCCCTGGCGGTGAGCGCCGAAGTGCAGAAGAAATTCTACGGCGATATGCCCATTGAAGTGGGCTATTGCAACGGCCGCAACACCACCTGGAACGGCTTTGAGTATCACAAGGGCAGCGAGATCAATGTGGCTGTCACGGACTTTATGCTGATCCTGGGCCATGTGTGGCAGATCGAGGACAATACCTACCGCTTTGAGAACGCAAAAGTGTTCTTTGTGCCCAAGGGCACGGCGGTGGAAATGTACCAGACCACGCTGCACCTCTCGCCCTGCCGGGTCTGCGATGCAGGCTTCAAGGGCGTGGTCATCCTGCCCAAGGGCACCAACACCCCGCTGGAGGACAAGACCCCCAATGGCGACCCGGAGAGCAAGCTGCTGCTCCAGCGCAACAAGTGGGTCATTGCACACCCGGAGCGTGAGCCGCTCATCAGGCAGGGCGCTCACCCCGGTCTGCTGGGCGAAAACAAGGAGCTCCATTATTAACAGACAGGACGGCTGAGAAAGGGCAACCATGGAGATCATTTGCAAAGATCAGGTCTTTACCCTGAAAAACGGCAGCGATGTGCTGCTGCATACCGATGCAACCACTCCCATGATCTATGTCGGTTACGGCGAAGAGCGTGTGGATATGTACCGCGGCAACTTCAAGATCGAGGATCACCTCATTGAGCGCCGCCCCCTGACCCTGACCGCTGCCCGGGTGACCGAGCAGGGGACAGAGCTGGACCTGGAAGGTCAGCTCAAGCTGCTGGTCACTGAGAAAGACGGGGCCGTGACCCTGGCTGTGACCGAAAAGGCGGAAGGCATCAACCGCTTCTGGCTGCGGGTCGAAGCTGCCGAGGACGAACATGTTTACGGCTGCGGCGAGCAGATGAGCTATTTCGATCTGCGCGGGCGTCACTTCCCGCTGTGGTCCAGTGAGCCGGGTGTCGGCCGCGACAAGACGACCTATGTCACCTGGCGCAGCGACGTGGAAAACGGCGGCGCAGGCGGTGACTACTACAACACCAACTACCCGGAACCGACTTACGTTTCCAGCCGCCACTATTATCTCCACATGGATACCACGGCTTACGGCGATTTCGATTTCCGCAACCCGCATTACCATGAGCTGCAGTGCTGGAACGTTCCTGGCTTCATCCGCATCGAAGCAGCCCCCACCTTTGTGGAGCTGCTGGAGAAGCTGACCGCGTTCCTGGGCCGCCAGCCGGAGCTGCCGGATTGGGTCTACAACGGCCTGATCATCGGTGCCCAGGGCGGCAACGAGCGGAGCTTCGGCATCGTGGACAAGAGCCTGGAGCATGGCATCAAGGTCTCCGGTCTGTGGTGCCAGGACTGGTGCGGCAAGCGCGTGACCAGCTTCGGTAAGCGCCTGCAGTGGGACTGGCATTATCACAAGGAAATGTACCCCGACCTGCCCAAGCACATTGAAGAGCTGCACGCCCGGGGCATCAAGTTCCTGGGTTACGTTAACCCGTACCTCGTCAATGACGGCGAGCTGTACGCAGAGGGCAAAAAGCTTGGCGTCTTTGCCAAAAAGGCGGATGGTTCCGATTACCTGGTGGACTTTGGCGAGTTCTACTGCGGCGTGGTGGATTTCACCAATCCCGAGGCGTTCCGCTGGTTCAAGGATGAGGTCATCAAGAAATATACGCTGGATATCGGCATCGACGGCTGGATGGCAGACTTTGGCGAGTATCTGCCCACCGACGATCTGGTGCTGGCAAACGGCGTGAGCCCCATGATCGAGCACAACCATTGGCCGGCACTGTGGGCAAAATGCAACTACGAGGCCGTGAAAGAGAGCGGCAAGCTGGGCCAGGTGGTCTACTTCATGCGGGCAGGCGGCACGGGCAGCCAGAAATACTGCACCCTGCTGTGGGCCGGCGACCAGAGCGTGGACTTCAGCCGCCACGACGGCCTGTGCACCGTCATCTGCGCGGCGCTCAGTTCCGGTATGATCGGCTGCGGCCTCAACCATTGCGACATCGGCGGTTACACTTCGCTGTTTGACAACTGCCGCACCAAGGAGGTCTTCCTCCGCTGGGCTGAGATGGCAGCATTCATGCCCGTGATGCGCACCCACGAGGGCAACCGTCCGGACACCAACTTCCAGTATTACGACGATGACGACTGCATGAAGCAGCTGGCGCGGCTGGTGGATATCTACACTATGCTGGCTCCCTACACCAAAACGCTGGTGGCGGAGAACGCCGCCAAGGGCACTCCGGTCATGCGGCCTCTCTTCCTCCAGTATGAGGATGACCCCCGCAGCTATACTGAGCAGTTCGAGTACCTCTACGGTCCGGACCTGCTGGTGGCTCCGGTGTGGCAGAGCGGCAAGACCGAGTGGGAAGTCTACCTGCCCAGTGACGAGTGGACCAGCCTGTGGACGGGCGAGAGCCTGAGCAAAGGCACCCACACTGTCCCGGCAGAGATGGGTTACATCCCGGTGTTCTGCCGCAAGGGCTCCCAGTGGTCGGCACTGTTCGATTCCATCCGGGAAAAATACGGGAAGTAAGCTATGCTGAATCAGATCCTGTTTTACATCGTCATTCTGCTGACGAACATCATCCACGGCATCACGGGTTTTGCAGGAACCATCCTGGCCATGCCGCCAAGTTTGATGCTGGTGGGTTACGACATCGCAAAACCCATCCTGAATGTTCTGGCCATCTTCTCCGGTGTGTATGTTTTTGTGGGCAACTACAAAAAGATCGATTGGAAAGAGCTTGGCAAGATCGTGGTGGTGATGGCACTGGGCATCTTTGGTGCCGTGTTCATCAAAGGGCTGTTCGTCGGCAAAGAGCATCTGCTCTACAAGCTGCTGGGTCTGCTGGTCATCGGGCTTTCGGTACAGGGCTTTTACAAGCTCCTCCGCAAGCCGGAAGACAAGCCCCAGAACGCGGAAGAGCAGGGAAGCGGCAAAGCCAGCATTGGCACTTACGCACTGCTGGTGCTTGCAGGCATCATCCACGGGCTGTTCGTCAGCGGCGGCCCGCTGCTCACAGGTTACATGACCAAGCGCATCAAAGACAAGAGCGTGTTCCGCGCCACCATTTCCACAGTGTGGGTCTTCCTGAACACCCTCGTCCTGCTGGAGGACATCCAGGCAGGGCTGTGGGTCCCCTCCACGGTGAAAATGCTGGCCATCTCGGTGCCGTTCCTGCTGGCGGGTATGTTCATCGGCAGCAAGCTGGTGGCCCGCATGAGCCAGATGGTCTTTATGAAGCTGACGTACATTCTGTTGTTTATTTCGGGTCTGTCGCTTCTGGTGAAGTGATGGCTCCGTAAAAGCGCAAAAAACACCGAATACTCACCCAAAAGAAAAAGAGATTAAAGAAGGAGAACCCACTATGAAACGTCGTGAATTTCTGTCCATGAGCGCTGTTCTGGCTGCTGCTGGTCTGTTTGCAGGCTGCGCCGCTTCCAATGCAGGCAGCACCTCCACTGCTGCTTCCACCGCTGGTTCTGCTGCTGCTTCTGGTGCAGCTGAGGAGCCCAGCAACGGCGGCGAGACCATCAAGATCATCTGCCCCTACGGCGTCGGCGGCACCGCTGATATCGTGGCCCGCAAATATGGACAGGTGGCAAACCAGCTGCAGAAGAAGTACAACTTCATCGTTGAGAACATGACGGGCGGCGACGGTTTCGCAGCTGCTTCCTACTTTGCAGATGATGCTACTTCCGTTGCAAAAGAGCTGTTGGTCTTCGGTTACGGCGTCTGCTACCGCCATGACCTGGGCAAGGAGTTCGGCACTGAGGAAGTCGATTTCGACCGTCATGCAATGTATCCCATCGGCACCATCGATGACCGTACCTGGATCGTCTACACCACCCCCGACCAGACCCTGGCTTCCATCCTGGACAAGGCAAAGAACGGCGGCATCAAGATGTCCGGCGGCAACCCCCTGTCTGACTGCCACCTGTCCTGGGGCTCCCTGCTGGCCATGGAAGGCGGCAAGGTCCAGGTCGTGCCGTATGATGGCGGTGCAAACCAGAAGAAGGGCCTGACCGATGGTGAGGTCGATGTCTTCGTTGGCACCACCCAGGCTGCTAAGGACGAGGTCGAGGCTGGTACCCTGATCCCCATCCTGGCTATGAACGACCGTGCATTCGAGGGCTTTGTTACCCCGAACGGCCCCATCACCGTTCCCACCTGCGCAGGCGACTCCAAGGCTCCTGAGCTGAACCCGGACAACGATTACTCCTCCTGCATCCTGCCCGCAGGCGGTGTGCTGGCTGCTCACAAGGGCGCTGACCAGGCCTTTGTCGATGAGATGATCGAGATCACCAAGGATGTCTGGAATGAGCCCGACTTCAACGAGTGGATCGCTTCCATCCTGCTGAACCGCTTTGAGGTCTATGGCGATGAGGCTGAGGCATTCATCGACGAGGCCTGCGAGAAATCCATCAACGCTTATAAGAACCTGAGCGGTCAGGCCTGAGCGCTGAACTGAACCGGAAACAAGTACCGTATCGGTCACTTCCGCATGAACATTGTGCTGACGGGTTGCCGATGCAACCCGTCAGCATTTTTTGTTAGCAAAGAAACTTAGCAGAAAAATTAAAAGCCGTGCTTCTGCTCGCGGTATGAAGGGAGAACGAATTTCGATGAAGAAATTCAAGATCAAGACCAATCTGGTCTCGGGCATCATCATGGGTGTGATCGCACTGATCCTTATTCTTGTGATGCCCAGTCAGGTCCGTGTTCCGGCCTATGACTCCGGTGCACCCAGCCCCCGCATCATCCCCGGTATCTGCCTTGCCATCATGCTGGTATCCTCCATCGCCCTCATCATCCAGAGCCTGGTCCTCAAGCAGGAAAAGGTCGTGGAGTTTGACTGGGCAAAAGAAAAACCCGCCATCCTCCTCATTCTTGGCATGTGCGTTTACATCGGCCTGATGCTCTGCATCGGTTATGTGCTGGCATCCCTCATTGTTTTCCCGCTGGCGCTGTTCTATGTCGGCGAGCGCAAGCCCGGCCCCTACATCGTGGTTCTGGTGGCAGCATTTGCGATCTTCCTGCTGTTCAAGAACGTCTTTAACATTTCGCTGCCCGCTCTGGGCCTGTTAGGAGGGATCATCTGATGTCGGATTTTGCATTGATTTCTCAGGCTATCCCGCAGGTGTTTACTCTGTATAACATGCTGCTCATCTTCGGCGGCCTGATCCTGGGTATGGTCATCGGCTGTGTCCCTGGCCTGAGCGTTACCCTGGGCATCATCCTGATGCTGCCCCTGACCTATACGTTTGATGATCCGGCTTCCGCCATCATTCTGCTGCTGGCCGTTTACGTCGGCGGTATGTACGGCGGTTCCATTTCGGCCATCACCCTGAACACCCCGGGCACCAACTCCGCCATCGCCACCACGTTCGATGGCTACCCCCTGGCGAAAAAGGGCAAGGTCAAAAAAGCTCTGGACACCTCGCTGTTTGCTTCGGTGTTCGGCGGCCTGTTCTCTGCAGTCCTGCTGCTGCTCTGCGCCTCCCTCATCACCAAGCTGGTGGCAAACTTCACCTCCGTGGAGTACTTCTCCCTGGGTATTATGGGCATCAGCCTGATCGCCGGTGTTTCCGGCAGCAGCCTGCCCAAGAGCCTTATCTCCGGTATGATCGGCCTGCTGATGGCCTGCATCGGTATGGACGCAGTCACGGGCGTCACCCGTTTCTCCTTTGGTTCTGCTACCCTGAAGTACGGCATTGATATGCTGCCCGCCATGATCGCCCTCATCGCTCTGACCCAGGTGGTCCAGAAGCTGCGTGATTTCAAGGTTTCCGGCGGTAAGCTGGACGACGCCCGCAAGATCGACAAGCAGGGCATCACCAAGAAAGAAATGATCAGCATCCTGCCCGCCTGCCTGCGCTCTTCTGCCATCGCCAGCGTGCTGGGCGCAATGCCCGGTGTCGGCGGCGGCGTGGCACAGTTCCTCTGCTACAACGAAGTCCGCCGTACTTCCAAGCACCCCGAAGAGTTCGGCAAGGGCTGCCTGGAAGGCATCGCTGCTGCTGAGTCTTCCAACAACGCTGTCGTTGGTTCTGCAATGATCCCCCTGCTGACGCTGGGTATCCCCGGTGACGGCGTCACCGCTCTGTTGCTGGGCGCATTCGTCCTGCACGGCATCCAGCCCGGCCCCACCATGTTCACCAAACAGGGCGTCATGGCTTACACCATCATCATCGGCTGCCTGGTGGCCAATGTCCTGCTGGCTCCTCTGGGCCTGGGCATGACCCGCATTGTTGCGAAGATCGTCCAGGTGCGTTACACCTATCTGGCTCCCGTCATCATCATGTTCTGCTTTGCAGGTGCATTTGCTGCCACGGGCAACACCAAGGAGCTCATCATCTGCGCAGGCATCCTGATCTTCAGCTACATCCTCACCGTGCTGGATATCGATAACACCCCGCTGCTGCTGGGCATGATCCTGGAAGACATCATGGAGCAGAACTTCGTCACCGCTTCCATGAGCTACGACCGCAACTACAGCATTTTCATCACCCGCCCCATCTCCTGCGTCATCCTCATCGTCACCGTGGTGCTGCTGGTGTCCATGATCCGCGTCAACCGCCGTATTGCAAAGCTGAATGCAAAGCAGGAAGCTGAAATGGCTGCTGAGCACGCAAAGATGGAGAACGCATAATTTCACAGACAAAACCATCCTAAGACATTTTCTCTCTCCTTCCATTGGCGGGGCCGGGTGTGCCCGGTCCCGCATTTTTTGGAGAGAAAGCAAAATAAACCGGAACAATAAAAAGAGAGCGAAATTACACTGCAGAGACCTGCAGAAAAAGGAGTAATTATTATGGGTTTTCAAGTTGCTTATGTCCCCATTGGCGTCGGTACGTTCCATCTGGAGAGCGCACAGGATCAGTTTGAAAAGTCGGTTGCTATGCTCAAGGGCCTGAATGCGGACTGCACCGTGCCCGAGAAGATGCTGCTGACCATCGGGGACCTGGATGCTTACCTCGATACCCTGAACCCGGACCTCATCGTGCTGCAGAACATCACCTTTGCCAACGCTGCTTACGCCAGCGAGGTGCTCAAGCGCTTTGCCTGCCCCATCGTCCTGTGGACTCTGCGGGAGCCTGTCATTGACGGCACCCGCCTGCGTCTGAACAGCCTGACGGGCGCTTACTCCGCCGGCAACGCCATCACGGCATTCCGCGGCGAGGGCAAGTTTGAGTACATCTTCGGTGCTCCCGGTGAGGACGAAGTGGTCAAGGAAGTGGGCGCTGCCATCCGCGCCGCCAAGGTCAAGTATGACCTGCGCCGTCTGAAGATGATCTCCATCGGCCACACTCCTCAGGCTTCGGCTTTGGCCGCGCACTGGATGCCGAGATGATGAGCACCTTTGGCACCACGCTGGATTCCATCGAGGCCCGTGAGCTCATCAACAAGGCTAAGGCTACACCGAGGAGGAGCTGGCTGACGAGCTGGCCGAGGCCCGCAAGACCATCGTCGGGCTGGAGACGATCCCCGAGAACAACGTGGTCAACTTTGCCCGCCTCTATAAGGCTTATAAGAGCTATGTGGGCGAGAACCACATCGGCGCCCTGTGCTCCCGCTGCTGGCCGGACTTCTTCACCGAGTTCGGCACCCCGGTGTGCAGCGTGCTCTCCCTGCTGAATGCAAACGGCGTTTCCGCCAGCTGCGAGTCCGATGCTTACGGCGCACTGTCCATGTTCATTGGCAGCGACCTGACCAGCCGCTCCTGCTTCTTTGGTGACCCTGTCTCCATGAACGAGAAAGATGGCACCATCACGTTCTGGCACTGCGGCATGGCAGCCTGCGACCTGGCCCGCAAGGACACTGGTGCACAGGTGGGCGTCCACCCCAACCGGAAGATCGGCCCCGTCATGGACTTTGGCTGCGAGGCCTGCGAGCATGTCACCATCTTCCGCGTCGGCCGCAAGCCGGACGGCAGCTTCCGCTTCTTCATCGCGGAGGGCTCCGCACTGGACAAGCCCAAGCAGTTCAACGGCACCTCCGTGGTGGTCAAGACCGTGGAAAGCGCCAAGGATGTCGTCTATGGCACCGTCAAGGGCGGCTGGGAGCCCCACTTTGTGGTGGTGTACGGCCAGGTGGCCAACGAGCTGGAGAAGCTGGGCAACATGTTGGGCGTGGAAGTCTGCAAATTCTGAAATCCTAAAACAGCAAACAATCGCCTTGAAATAAGCGATTTTCTCTTGCTACTACGAAAAACACGGAGTATACTTGATTTAAGTAAATTTAAGTAACTGAGAATGCTTGATTTAAGTAAATTTAAGGAACCGAGAATGCTTGCCAGATGTACAGGGAAAGAGGTGTGGAGATGGCATACAGCGGCCTGAACCTCGGAAACGTCAAAAACCAGAACCGCAGCTCCATTTTAAAGCTGCTGAACGACCACGGCCCCATGCCGCGCAAGGATCTTTCGGCCCGGCTGGGCCTGACCCCGGCCAGCCTGACTACCCTGTGCGGAGAGCTGCTGGCCCAGAACATTCTGTTTGAGCTGGGCGAGGTACAGCAGGAGGATAAACGCGCCGGGCGGCGCAAGATCCTGCTGGGCATCAATTACGCCTACCGCCATGTCCTCTCCATCAGCATCGAGACCCCCGCCACCAGTGTCACCCTGTGTGACCTGCGGGGAGAGCACTGCATCACCCGCCGCATCCCCACGGATACCAGCGTGGAGCCGGAGCTGTTTTTAAAGCGGGTGGCCAATGTGGGCAAAGCCCTGCTCTGGGAAAACAGCGTCGGCAGGGAAGAGCTGCTGGGGGCGGGCGTCTCGGTGCCCGGCCCGGTGGACCGGGAAAAGGGCGTCAGCACCCACGCTTACCGCGTCTGGGATCAGCCCGTGCAGGTAACTGCCCCGCTGGCTGAGGCACTGGAGTGTACCGTACTGCTGGAAAACAACGTCAAGGCCTTTGCCCAGGCCGAGCTGACTTATGGCCTGGGGCGGACGGAGGAAAACCTGCTGCTGCTCAAATGGGGCCCCGGCGTGGGCTCCGCCATCATTGCGCAGGGCCGTATCTATGAGAGCCGGATGTACAAATCGGCGGAGATCGGCCATGTGCGGGTGGAAAAGAACGGCAAGCTCTGCCGCTGCGGGCGGCACGGCTGCCTGGAAACGCGGGTAGCCAGCCACCCCATTGCCCGCCATCTGCGGCAGGTGTGCAGCCCGGAAACGACCCCGCTGCTGTGGGCTGCCGTGGGCGGCAGGCCCGAGAACATTACCGTGCACAATCTGGACACCCTCGCCGCGCTGGACGAACCGGCCATGTGGGAGGCGCTGGATGCGGACATTGAGGTGCTGGCCGATGTGGTGGGCAGCTGCCTGACCATGCTCACGCCGGATCATCTGATCCTGTACGGGTACATGTTCAAGCTGCCGCACTTCCGGGAAAAATTCCTCGCCGCCTGCAAGCGGTACGACCCCGCCTACGACGAAAATTATATCCGTGTCTCAGAACTGGCTGAAAAGCTGGAATACATCGGGCCGCTGGCGGTTGTGACCAACGAGCTGTTTTATCAGGGCTGAAAATTTTATCAGGCAAACAGGCAAAAGCGTGCTGTGGAGCAAGAGAGCGCAAGGGCTTTGCAAAGTTCTGGGCGGCGCTTGCCCCACAGCTTTTATTTTTACCAGAAAAGGAGAGTTTCCCCATGTCATACATCATGGCACTGGATGCAGGAACCACTTCCAACCGCTGCATCCTGTTCAATGAAAAAGGCGAGATGTGCAGTGTGGCACAAAAGGAGTTTACCCAGTATTTCCCCAAACCGGGCTGGGTGGAGCACGACGCCAATGAGATCTGGACCACCCAGCTGGGCGTGGCACTTTCGGCTATGAACCAGGTGGGAGCCAGCGCGGCGGACATTGCGGCCATCGGCATCACCAACCAGCGCGAGACCACCATCGTGTGGGACCGTGACACCGGCGAGCCCATTTACCACGCCATCGTCTGGCAGTGCCGCCGCACCAGCGCCTACTGCGACGAGCTCAAGGCCAAAGGCCTGACGGAGAAATTCCGCCAGAAGACCGGCCTTGTCATTGACGCCTATTTCTCCGCCACCAAGCTGAAATGGATTCTGGACAACGTGCCCGGCGCGCGGGAAAAGGCCGAGGCGGGCCAGCTGCTGTTTGGCACCGTGGAGACCTGGCTCATCTGGAAGCTGACCTGTGGCAAGATCCATGTCACGGATTATTCCAACGCCAGCCGCACCATGATGTTCAACATCCACACCCTGCAGTGGGACGATGAGATTCTGGAAGAGCTTGATATCCCCAAATGTATGCTGCCGGACCCCATGCCCTCCAGCTGCTTTTATGAGTGGGCCGACCCCATGCACTTTGGCGACGGCATCAAAATCGCGGGCGCGGCAGGCGACCAGCAGGCGGCGCTCTTCGGCCAGACCTGCTTTACTCCGGGTGAAGCGAAAAATACCTTCGGCACCGGCGGTTTTATGCTGATGAACACGGGTGAGACCCCGGTCTTCTCTAATAACGGGCTGGTCACCACCATTGCCTGGGGCCTGGACGGCAAAGTACATTACGCGCTGGAGGGCTCCATTTTCGTGGCCGGTGCCGCCATCCAGTGGCTGCGGGACGAGCTCAAGCTGCTGGAAGAAGCCCGGGACTCCGAGTATATGGCCGGTAAGGTCAAGGACACCAACGGCTGCTATGTGGTCCCGGCGTTCACGGGCCTGGGCGCGCCCCACTGGGACCAGTACGCCCGCGGCACCATTGTGGGCCTGACCCGCGGCTGCAACAAGTATCACATCATCCGGGCCACGCTGGACAGCCTGTGCTATCAGGTCAACGATGTCCTCCACGCCATGGAGGCGGATTCCGGCATCCAGATGAAAGCCCTGAAAGTGGACGGCGGTGCTTCCGCCAACAACTACCTGATGCAGACCATGGCCGACCTGAGCAATGTGCCGGTGCAGCGCCCCTCCTGCGTGGAGACTACGGCATTGGGTGCCGCCTATCTGGCAGGCCTGGCGGTGGGGTACTGGAAATCCACCGACGATGTGTTGCAGAACTGGTCGGTGGACCGCACCTTTACGCCCAACATCACCCCGGAGGAGCGCAAAAAGCGGGTCAAGGGCTGGAACAAGGCCGTCCGCTGCGCCTACCACTGGGCCAAAGACGAAGAGGACGAGTGACATGGACCGTGCAGAAGACGGACGCCTCCGGTTTTTCTCGGAGCTGTCGGAGCACCAGATCTCAGCCGATGAGTTTTTCAACGTGGTCCTGCTGGACTCGCTGGCCCGGAATTTCGGGCTGCAAAATGTGCTCATCTCCTACTTTGATCCGCAGGGCAATTTCCTCTCCTGGACCCACCGCAACGGGGTGCTGGCCGATTGCGAGGAGCACCCTTACCGCCGCTGCCAGCCGGCCGACGTGGTGCGCCAGACGCTGTACCGGGAGGCCGTGCAGGACAAACTGACCTACAACAACGTCACGCCCCGGCTCTACCACTCCACCAAACTCATCCCGCCGGAGGATTATGAGCAGAGCAGCTATGTGCGTTTTCTCGAAGAAAATTTCGGGGCCCGCTACAGCGTGACCATGGCCTTTGGCATCAACGCGTATATTCAGGTGGCGTTTTTCAAGAGCCGGGAAGAGGGCGATTTCACGCCCGAGGAGCTGAGCCAGCTGGAACAGATTTACGTTTACATCGCCAACGATTACAAAAACTTCAAGAAATACGAGCAGGCCAAGATCATCTCCAACATCCAGAGCGAGATCATCCTCTCGGGGGAAAAAGCCTATCTCGTTACGGATGATTTCATGCACATCATGAGCTGCAACCACGCGGCAAAGGTCTGCCTGGATGATATCCTGGGCGGGACTGCCGATGGGTTGGATGGAAGCAGGCCCTGCAGCTGGCTCCCGTTTTTGCTGGGCAGTGAGCTGGGCCACGCCGAAAACCGGGTGCAGACCCGGGTCATCCGGGATTATATTTTCAAAATTTACACCTACGACCAGCGCTATTCCAACGGCATTGTGGACCGCTACCACTGGATCACCATTGCCCGGGCGGAGCAGCCTGCGGCAGCTGGCAAAAACAGCGAGGCCCTGCCCGCGGCACCGGCCAGCCCCTGACCAAAGCGGAGCTGCGGGTGGCCCGCCTGCTGGCCAAGGGCCTGACCTATCAGGCGGTGGCGGATAAGCTGGTGGTGAGCTACCACACCGTGAAGAAACATGTGCAGAATATCTACCTCAAGTGCGGGGTGAACTCCCGGTTCCAGCTCTACCGCTGGATGGAGCAGAACGAACCGAAAAAGTGACTCCCGAGACAGAAAAGAATATCTCCCGTAAAATGCTGGGTGGAGCGCCGGAAACGGCTGCTCTGCCCGGCATTTTTTGTGCCGTAAAAATAGGGAATGTTCCCTATATAAAATCAGCCTGTTGTCCACTGTTTCTTAGAGGCGGCATCTGTTAGAATCAAGCCAGAAACGATCAGAGAAATGAACTGGGAAAGGAGGCGGACAATGTGACGGAAACGGGCATCGTGTTCAACGTCCAGCGTTTTACCATTCACGACGGCCCCGGGATGCGGACGGAGTTCTTTTTAAAGGGCTGCCCGCTGCGGTGCCAGTGGTGCTCCAACCCCGAAAGCTGGGCCCCGCAGCCCCAGGTTGGGGTTTACCGGACCAAATGCATCGGCCGCAAAGTCTGCGGCGGCTGTGAGGACAGCTGCCCGGAGGGAGACATCTTCCGCTTTACGGCGGGCAAGCTGGCGGGCATTGACCGGACAAAATGCACGGACTGCCTGGCCTGCTACGAGGAATGCCCCTCCGACGCGCTCAAGCAGTGGGGCAGGCAGATGACGGTGGAGGAGTGCATGGAACTCATCCGCCGGGATCAAGGCTACTACGAGCGCTCGGGCGGCGGCGTGACCGTCTCGGGCGGGGACCCGCTGGTCCAGAGCGATTTTGTGGAGGCCCTCTTCCGCGCCTGCAAGGCGGAGGGCTACCACACCTGCTGCGAGTCCACGTTCTGTGCCAGCTGGTCGGAGGTGGAAAAGGTTCTGCCCTATACCGACCTCATCATCTCGGACCTCAAGCTGATGGATTCTGCCCTTCACCGCCAGTATACCGGGGTGGGCAACGAGCTCATTCTGCAAAACCTCCGCCGCCTGGCACAGGAGGGGCGGGAGCTCATCCTCCGCATCCCGGTCATCCCGGGGGTCAACGATGGGCGGCAGAACATCGAGGCCAGCGCGGATTTTATCCTCAGACAGCTGGGCGGGCAGGTGCGAACCTGCAGCTTTTGAGTTTTATGCGGCTGGGCGAGGAAAAATACAAATCACTGGGGATCCCGTACCAGATGGAAGCCGTGCGCCTGCAGCGCCGGGCGTTCCAGCGGCGGGTAGAAGAAATTGCAAGGTATTTCAACAGCCGGGGCATCCACTGCCTCGTGGGCACCAAAGAAAAAGAAGAGAGTCAACCGGAATAAATCATCACACCAAGGAGGAACATCCATGGCAACTGTCCACACCACCGCACGCGGCACCGAGCCGTACGATAAAGTTTACTGCCTGGCTATCAGGTCCACCACGAGGATTGGTCGCCCTACCCCCGCATCAACAAACTGCGCCAGACTTTTCTGGACCGTGGTTATGATGTGGATGTAGAGCGCCTGCGCCTCGTCACCGAGAGCTATCAGCGGCACGAGCACCTGCCCGAAAAGCTCAAAGTGGCCTATGCCTTTGAGAATGTGCTGCTGCACTGCGGCATTGAAATTTACGACGATGACCTCATTGTGGGCGAGATCGCTTCGCCCGTCAAATCCGCGCCCATCTACCCGGAGTTTTCTGTCAACTGGATCCTGGACGAGGTGCAGAACCACCCCTTTGAGGAGCGGGAGCATGACCAGTTCTATATCCGCAACGAGAAAGAAAAGCAGGAGATTTTAGACCTGTGCAGCTGGTGGAAAGGCCGCACGCTGGATGATTACATCAACGTCCGGCTGGACGATGACCAGCTCAAGGGCTCCGAGGCGGGCAAGAAGATCTACCAGACCAACCTCTATCACTATGCGGGTACCGGCCACCTGGCCGTGGATTACGCCCGCCTGATGCGGCTGGGCTTTGACGGACTGTTGGAGCAGGCCAAACAGAAGCTGGCCGCGCTGGATATGCACGACCCCGAGTTCTGCACCAAGCGGGAATTCTATCAGGCGGTCATCATCATGCACAGCGCCGTGAAGAAGTACATCGAGCGCTACGCCGTTCTGGCAGAGGAAATGGCCGCCAAGGAGCCGGATGCCAAACGGAAAGCAGAGCTGGAGCAGATCGCCGTCAACTGCCATGCCGTGGCAGGCGGCACGCCCAAGACATTTTGGCAGGCGCTGCAGCTGTTCAACTTTGCCACCATGCTCATCTGCGTGGAGTCCAACGGCCACTCCATCTCCTATGGCCGGATGGACCAGTGGCTTTACCCCTACTACGAAGCCGACAAGAGCATCTCCAAAGACTTTGCGCTGGAGTTACTGGAAGTGGAGTACGTCAAGCTCAACAACCCCACCAAGCTCAAAGACCGGGGCAGCATGGCCCTGCGCAACGGCCGTGGCTTCGGCGGCGAGAGCCTGACCATCGGCGGCGTGAAGCGGGACGGCACCGACGCTACCAACGATCTGACCATGCTGATGCTGGAAGCCTCCGCCCACACCCGGATGATGAACCCCTGGGTCTGCGTCCGGATGCATGAGGGCACCCCCGAAGAGCTGCGCGTCAAAGCCGTGGAGTGCATCCGGGCGGGCTATGGCCACCCGAAGATCTTCAACGATGGCCCTGCCATCAAGGGTATGATGCGCAAGGGGATGACGCTGGAAGAAGCCCGGGATTACTGCGTGGTGGGCTGCGTGGAGATCAGCCTGCCCGGCAAGGAGTATGGCTGGCACGATGCCGCCTATGTCAACACCGCCAAGATGATGGAGATGGTGCTCAACGGCGGCCGCTGCATCGACTGCGGCCCCCACTGCCCCCGCTGGAGCCAGTGCGGCGCGCTGGGCAAGCATCTTGGCCCCGACACGGGCAGCCTGGACCGCTACGCCAGCTTTGAGGAAGTCAAACAGAGCGTGGACACCCAGTTTGAGTACTGGACCAACCAGATGTGCTCCAGCCTCTGCGTCATCGAGAATGCCCACCGTGCCCTCAAACCGCTGCCCTATGTCTCAGCTCTGTTTGAGGACTGCATGGAGTCTGGCCACGACCTGACCGAGGGCGGTGCCAAGTACAACGGCATCGGCCCCCAGGCCAGCGGCATGGCCACCTGTGCGGACTCCTTGGCCGCCATCAAGCAGCTGGTCTTTGACGAGAAACGCTGCACGGGTGCCGAGCTGCTGGAAGCCGTCAAGCACAACTGGAAAGGCTACGAAAAGCTCTATGCCCTGGTCAACAGCTCCAAGGTCCACCACTACGGCAACGATGATGACTATGCCGATGAGCTGTTCAAGTTCATGTTTGAGACGTACTGCAAGCACATTGCAGGCCGCAAGACGCCGCGCGGCGGCATCTTCAGCCCCGGTGTCTACTCCGTCAACGCCAATGTCGCTATGGGCCTGAACACCAATGCCTCGGTGGACGGCCGCAAGGCAGGGGAGGCCATCTCCGATAATATGGGCCCGGTCCACACGGATTTTGGCTCCCACGATATCAACGGCCCCACGGCCATTGTCAACTCGCTGACCAAAGTGGACCACAGTCTCGCCACCAATGGCACCCTGATGAACCTCCGCTTCCCCCAGGAAGCTGTGGCTGGCATTGAGGGCCGGGACAATCTGGCAAGCTTCATCGAGGAGTACATCCACAAGGGCGCCATGCACGTCCAGTTCAACATCATGAGCGCCGCCACCATGCGGGCCGCCCAGAAAAAGCCCGAGGATTACAAGGACATGCTGGTCCGCGTGGCCGGTTACAGCGCCTACTTTGTGGAGCTGGGCAAGCCCCTGCAGAAAGACCTGATCCAGAGAACCGAACTCCATTTTTAACGGGTAACGATAGAAAGGAAGAGCAGCCATGAAAGACTTCAACTTCAAAATTCCGCAGAACATCCAGTTTGGCATGGGCAGCCTGAAAAAGCTGCCGGAGATCCTGGCCGAGAACCACTCTGACAACATCCTGCTGGTGTCGGACCGCGGGCTGGAAAAGATCGGTGTCGTCAAAAAAGTACAGGATATCATTGAGGCGGCCGGACTCAAGTGCACCAGTTATCTGGACGTGGTGCCCAACCCCACCGTGGCTGTGGTCAATGAGGCAACAGCCCTGTACAAGGAGTGTGGTGCTACCAGCATCGTGGCCCTGGGCGGCGGCAGTTCCATGGATGTGGGCAAGGCCGTGGGCGTGCTGGTCAACTACGGCGGCAAGATCACCGATTACGAGGGCAACCACAAGGTGCCCGGTCCCATCGTGCCCATGATCGCCATTCCCACCACGGCAGGTACCGGCAGTGAGGTGACCGCCTCTGCCGTTATCACGGACACGGAGCGCAACTACAAGCTCTCGGTCTTCAGCTATGAGATCCTGCCCAAGTACGCCGTGCTGGACCCGGAGCTCATCATGACGGCCCCGGCTTCCATCGCCGCTTCCTGCGGTGTGGATGCCTCATCCACGCCATGGAGGCTTATGTTTCCCGCAACGCCACCCCGTTTTCCGATGCCATGGCGGAAAAGGCCATGGAGCTCATTGGCGGCAACCTGCGCCGCTTTGTGGCAAACCGTCAGGACGAAGAGGCCGCCTGTGCCATGATGCTGGGCTCCAACTTTGCGGGCATCTCCTTTGCCTGGGCTCGTCTGGGCAATGTCCACGCCATGAGTCACCCGGTGAGCGCCTACTTCAACGTGCCCCACGGTGTGGCAAACTCCATCCTGCTGCCCAATGTGGTGGAGTACAACGCTCTGGCCGACCATGGCCGCTATGAGGTCATCTACAACTACATCCGGGAGGGCAATGGCCCCATCGAAAACTTTACCCCGGATATGCTGGTGGAGGAGCTGCGCCATCTGAACGAACAACTGGGCATCCCGGCTACCCTGTCGGAAGTGGGCGTGACGGCGGATAAGATCCCCGCCATGGCCGAGGACGCCATGAAGAGCGGCAACATTCCCGCCAACCCCCGCCAGAGCACGGTGAAGGACATCATCAAGCTGTACGAGAAGACCATGTAAAAGGAGGCGTTTCCCATGCAGGCAGTGCTTCGGAACGAATTCTTTACCCTGACGGTGGACACCCTTGGCGCGGAAGCTGTCAGCCTGAAAAACGCAGCCGGGGAGGAAGTGCTCTGGCAGGCTGACCCGGAGGTCTGGCCCCGTCACGCGCCCATCCTCTTCCCCTGGACGGGGGAACTGCCCCAGAGCTCCTACTCTCACAAGGGCAAAACCTATCATGTGGTCAAGCAGGGCTTTGCCCGGGATGTGGAGCACACATTGGTGCGGGTGGATGAGCACGAGATCGTCCTGGAACTGCGGTCCAGCCCGGAGTTGAAAGAAACGTGGTTCCCGTTTGAGTTTGTTCTGACCAGCATGTTCCGGCTGGAGGGCAAGACCATCCACCATACCCTGACCGTGGAAAACCCTGGGCAGGAGGAACTGCGCTTTGGCATCGGCTTCCACCCGGCATTCAACATCCCATTTGACGATTGCCATACCACAGAGGACTATGAATTTCGGTTCGACCAGCCGGAGAGCCCCGTTATCATCGATGCGCGGCCCCATGGTCTGCTCAGCGGGCGGTGCTATTACAAGTGGAAGAACACGGAAAAGATCCAGCTGACAGATGAGTTGTTCTCCAACGACAGCTTCTGCATGGCGGGTCTGCGCACCAAAACGCTGGGGATCTATGAAAAAGATACCGGGCGGCACATCGTCTGCAATGTGGAGGGCTTCCCGTACAAACTGATCTGGAGTGCCCTGGCAAAGCCCGTCCGCTTTGTCTGCATTGAACCGTGGCACTCCCTGCCCAGTGCAGAAAACGATCCCCAGGAGTGGAACGAGCGGGCAGCAGCCGTCTGCCTGGCACCCGGCAAGCGTTGGAGCACCACCCTTTCTACAACTGTGGAGCGATAAAGTTCCGACACAAGAAAACCCCGGACAGCAAGCGTTTGCCTGTTGTCCGGGGTTTTGCGCGTATCAGGAAAAGCGGTTTTATTCCGACCGCAGGGCCTTGACCGGGTTGCTCTTGGCGGCACCCATGGCCGGGATGAGGCCCGCCAGAATGGTGAGGAGGGTGGCCAGCACAATGAGGAACGCGGCGGCATCCAGCGGCAGGATGGCCGTCAGGGTGTCGCTGCCCGAGACCTGCCGGATGAGCATGTTGCCCGGGATGAGCAGAATCTCGCTCAGCACGATGCCCATGACGCCCGAACACAGGCCGATGATAAACGTCTCGGCGTTGAACACCTCGGAAACGTTCATCTTGGAAGCGCCAATGGCGCGCAGAATGCCGATCTCTTTCCGGCGCTCCAGCACGCTGATATAGGTGATGACGCCGATCATGATGGAGGAGACCACCAGCGAGATGGAGACGAATGCCACCAGCATACTGCTGATCATATTGATGATCTCCGTCACGGAGGTCATCAGGGTGCCCACCAGGTCGGTGTAGCGGATGGTCTTGTCTTCCAGACCCTGTGCTTCCATGGAGGCGTTGTAGGCGTCCAGCTTTTCCAGGATCACGGCCTTGCTGTCGAAATCGTGGGGGTAAATTTTGATCTGGCTCGGGGAGGCAAGGTCTGCATAGCCAAAGGCGGAGAGGTTGCCCTCATAACTGGATTTGGAAGAGCGCAGCGTGGATTTCATCAGCTCCGTGAGGTCGTCGGTGCTCATGTTGAGCTGGATGGCACTCTGGAACGTCTTGGTGTCGATCTTGATGGCGTTTTCCATCTGGCTGCCAAGCTGGGCCAGATTCTTTTCCAGCATCGTTTGCAGGTTCTGCTGGAACGACTGCATCAGCGGGCCCATGGCGGACTGGATGGAGGACTCCAGTGCCGCAGAGATCTGCGTCTGGAGCACGTCGGTGATCCGGTCGGAGTAGCTTTCCAGTACAGTCTGCAGCACGCCGGAAACGGCCTCGGTCAGCTGGCCTTGAATGGCGTCGGTGTCCACCAGATCCGGCAGGGATTCGGTCAGCAGCTGCTGGAACTGCTCCGACTTCAGGTAGGCGGAAAAACTCCACTTTTTAAAGTTGAGGATGCCGTTGCCGATGATATAGTTTTTGTATCCCTTGAACACTTTCTGCACAAAGGCCTGCAGGGCGTCCGGGGAGATGGAGAGGTCCAGCCCGGCAAAGGCCTCGCTCAGGTCAATGTCCGGCAGGTTCTCCATCCCGCCCAGGCTGTCGGCCAGAGCGTCCAGATCAAGCTTGAACTTGGATGCGTCAATGAGAGAGGAGAGGTCGAACGCCCCGCCGCTCAGGTCAAAAGCACCGTCCAGATCAAAGTTCAGGGCGCTGGGATCAATGGAGAACGCGTGTTTGAGGGCGTCGGTATCCACAGAGAAGATCGTGGAAAGGTCCAGCGAATTGACCAGACCCTTGGAATCGCCAAAGGGTTCCCCGGTCAGCACATTGGTGGTGGGGTCGGCCATCTGCTGCTGAACGATGGCGCTGGTCTTGGCCTCCTCGATGACATGCTGCGTCAGGGCAGCAGGGTAGGCGATGCCGGAGGAGAGCATGGCGGCGGAAGCATCCGCCTTGGGCTGAACGATGCCCACGATGGTCAGGTCTTCGCCGCCTGCCACCAGCTGCTTCATATAATCGCTGTCCTCGGATTTGTCTTTCCAGATGTTGTACGTCTCATCGTACTCGTAGCAGTCCGCGCCGCGCACCACCTTGAAATTCAGGCCCAGGAAATCCTCGTAGGAATAGGTGCGGAAATCCTGCGGCAGATCGACGTTCTGGTTCTGCGCAAACTGCTGGATCATCTTGTCCAGCTCGGCGCTGTCCCGCAGGCCCATGGCGTAAAGCACATAGTCAATGACACTTCCGTCCTTGCCCAGCACCGCCACGCACTCGTTGGCGGTCTCGGGCCAGCGGCCTACTTTGACATCGTACTGGGAGCTGTAGAGATCACTGTTCTCGGGCAGCTGGTAGAAAACGCTGGTGTCCATCATGCTGGACATGAGGCTGTTGGTGGAGGACGAAGAGCTGATGCCCAGTGCCGAGAGCGTGGAATCCGGGTTCACTTTGCGGATGCTGCCGTCCGCGTCCTGCCGGTAAATTTGGGGTGACACATTATAGGAATACTCAATGGAAGTGGCGTCGTCCCGGATGGTGCACTCGTCGCCCTCGAGATATTTTTTGAGAGAGGTCAGGTCGTTGGAACTGATGCCGGACACCATCTTGGTCACAAGCTGCTTGACCGGGATCTTGCCCTCTTCGGCTACGGTCATGGAGGCGTACTGGGTGCCCGTCAGGGTGGTGAACGCGTTGCTGGACGAGAACAGGGAGGTGATGTCCATGCCGCTGCTCAGAATTTGCAGCGGGTACTCGCTCAGGGTGGAGCGCTCCATATCGTCGATGTAATCGTTGACACCCTGGGACAGGGAGATGATAAGCGCAATGCCAATGATGCCGATGGACCCTGCAAAGGCAGTGAGCAGGGTGCGGGCTTTCTTGGTGCGCAGGTTGTTGAAGCTGAGAGCCAGCGAGGTCCAGAGCGACATGGAGGCCCGGCCCATGTTCTTGTAGACGGGCGGGGCCAGTTGGGCATCGTCCGGGGCGTAGGGCTGGGTGTCCGAGATGATGACACCATCCCGCAGCTTGACGATGCGGGTGGCGTACTGCTCAGCCAGTTCCGGGTTGTGGGTGACCATGACCACCAGCCGGTCCTTGGCCACTTCTTTTAAAAGCTCCATGACCTGGAGGCTGGTCTCGCTGTCCAGCGCGCCGGTGGGCTCGTCCGCCAGCAGGATGTCGGGGTTGTTGACCAGCGCGCGGGCAATGGCTACCCGCTGCATCTGGCCGCCGGACATCTCGGTGGGGTGCTTGTGCAGCTGGTCGCCCAGACCCACCTGTTTGAGGGCTTCCACGGCCCGGCGGCGGCGCTCGGCCCCGGACACGCCAGAGATGGTCAGTGCCAGCTCCACGTTGGAGAGCACCGTCTGGTGGGGGATAAGGTTATAGCTCTGGAACACGAAACCAATGGTGTGGTTGCGGTAGGAGTCCCAGTCGCGGTCGGTGTACTGCTTGGTGGAGATGCCGTTGATGATCAGGTCACCGCCATCATAGCGGTCAAGGCCGCCAATGATGTTGAGCAGTGTGGTTTTGCCGGAGCCGCTGGGGCCCAGGATGGCGACAAACTCATTGTCACGGAGGTTCAGGCTGACATCGTTGAGGGCGACCTGTTCCAAATCGCCTGTTTTGTATTCCTTGCGGATTTCTTTAAGCTGAAGCATATACCTGCCTTTCTGGGCAACGGCCCGGAGCCGGATGCGTGTTTCCGGCCCTGCAAACCGGGCTGCCCGGAGGTCTGCCGGACGCGCGCCGACAGAAAAATAACAAGATAACCGTCTTATTCTATCAAATGAATGTGAACAAACCATGGATTTATCACAGGAAAGTTTTGTGCAGCTAAAATTTGACGACAAAAGTTTGAAAACTGCGAAGAAGCGCTTGCTTTTGCGGGTGGGTAATGTTATTCTTGGTGTAGAGGCGGGGCATTATACCCGCTGGCGGAAAACACCGGACACGCCCCATACTGCATTGTTGCGATTCGCAAAGCGTCGATATGCGTCAGCAAATGCGGAGTTTCGACACTTTTTGACGCTTTTTTGGGATTGAATCTTCTCCCCCTGCTTTATAGAATTATAAAATGTAGAGACACATTTCGACGCAAACCGCAAGCAGGGAGGAATGGAATATGAGAACGACAAAAACGGCAGCGACGCGGTATTTTTGGCGGCCGGAGGGAGGCGCGGCGGGTGAGCAGTGAGCGGAAGAACACCGGGCTGCGCGTTGCACTGGCCAGCTATGATGTACATCAGCTGCGGGTGTGGCACCAGTATATCGCGGAGCAGAGTGCGGAGATCCTGTGCAGCGAGTACCGCAGCGGCGAAGAACTGCTGCAGAGCCTGAAACAGGGCCGGAACACTGAGGTCGTGGTGCTGGGCGGCCCGCTGGAAGATATGGACAGCCGGGAATTTCTGGAGCGGATGAGCCGCCTGCCGCAAAAGCCGCTGCTCCTGCTGCAGGACAATGCCCGGCGGGAAAGAACCGCTGTGTCCAGCTTCTCGCCGGACGGCCCCTGCTACCTCATCCGCCAGAGCAGCCTGAAAGAGCTGCTGGCAAGTTTGCTGACGGCGGCCGGGCAGGAGTCTGGAACGCTGGAGCAGCGCTTTGGCCGGATGTATCAGGAGTGGGGCATCATCCAGCCGGACAGCAACTGTGATTACCTCACCGAGGCGGTGCTCATTGCCAGCCAGTCCAAAGGCAAGCTGGCCATCCGCAAGGAGATCCTGCAGGTGGTGGCCGAGCACCACAATGTGACCGTCGCGGCGGTGGACAGCGGCCTGCGCCGTTTGATCGACGCGCTGGAAACGCGGCAGATGCCCGCGTGGAAAGCATTCAAGGAGAAAACGCATCTGGCAGGGCAGAAAGTGACCGCAGGCAAGCTGATCTACACCCTGCGGGCACAAATCAGCCAGGAATACGAATACTGACACAAAGGCAGGAGGCGATGGGATGCGCCAGACACCACAAGAGCAGCCGGAGAGCATGGAGTTCCCGCGCAGGGAGTTTGAGTCTGTCTGCTTTCATGCGATTGGGCTCGTGGACCAGAACCGGGAATATCTGCAGATGCACCTGCGGGAGAGCGGCGACGCGCCCACCCGGCAGGCGCTGGCCGATATGGAGCTGCAGACCGCCCGGCTGGAGCGCACCCTGAGCGAGATGATGGACCTGATGGCGCTGGAAGAGGACCCGGTGCCGTCCCGCCGCGGTTTTGATTTGTGCAGTGTTCTGCGGCAGGCAGCGTCCCTGCGGGAGGAAATGGCCCGGCAGGCAAAAGTACACCTGACCGTATCCTGCGAGCCGGACACCTGCCCGGTTTTGGGCAGTCCGGAAGAAGCCGAGCTGATGGTCTTCCATCTGCTCTCCAATGCGCTGCGGGCTTCTGCCCCGGGCGGAAAGATCGTTCTGCGTCTGTGCCGGGCAGAGGACGCCTGGCAGCTGACGGTCACGGACCATGGCTGCGGCCTGCCAGCCCCGGCAAACTGGCAGGAGAACCGCCGCCGTTTCCTGGGCGGTGCGGGCGCTGGCCTGAAGATCTGCCGGGCGGTCTGCCGCCGCGCGGGCTGGGGCTTTGCGCTGGAAGCCGGCTCCGGCGGCGGTGCCGAGGCGGTTGTGACCCTCCCCATGGAGCCGGAAACAGCAGCTTCCGGCGATACCATCGCCCTGCACGCGGCAGGGGAGGTGCTGCCCTCCCGGCTGCGCTGGCAGCTGGAACGGGAGCTGCATCTGCTGGCTGGGAATGCCTGAAAGCGGGATTTTCAGAATGCTGGAAAATCTCTTGAGCAGAATCAACAGTTTTTTGTGCGGCAGACTGTGAATGTTGTACCGGGGAATCTTTGCAAAACCTCTTGCAAAAAAATGGCCCCCTGATTATAATACCACTCATGGAAACCGAGACGTCCTGCCCTTTTTCTGCGGCAGGGCGTTTTTATCGGCAAAAATTTAGCAAAGAAAACCGCCCATGGGAGGGGCTATGGTATGACAAAAGATATGACGCAGGGCAGCCCGCTCAAGCTGATCCTTGCCTTTGCGGTGCCGCTGATGCTGGGCAGCCTGTTCCAGCAGTTTTACAACCTGGCCGATACCATCATTGTCGGCCGCTTTGTTGGCGTGGAAGCGCTGGCGGCGGTGGGCAGCGTGGGCGGCCTGAACTATCTGGTGCTGGGCTTTGTCAATGGCATCGCCTGCGGCTTCTCCATCCCCATCTCCTGGACGTTTGGCGCAAAAGATTACAGCCAGATGCGCCGTTACACGGCCAACACGGTCTGGCTGAGCATCGTCTTTGCGGTGGTGCTCACCATCGTGACGGTGGCACTCACCCGGCCCATCCTGGTCTGGACGAATACCCCGGCCAATATCATCGACCTGGCGGACATCTACATCCGCACCATCTTCTGGGGCATCCCGTTCACCCTGCTTTATAATGTTACCAGCGCTCTCATGCGCGCTCTGGGCGACAGCAAGCGTCCGCTGTATTTCCTGCTGATGGCAAGCTTTCTGAACATCGGCCTCGACCTGCTCTGCATCATCGTCTTCAAAATGGGCGTGTTCGGCGCTTCGTTTGCCACGGTGTTCAGCCAGGCCGTGGCAGGCTTTGGCAGCCTGTGGTACATTGCCCGGCATTACCATGAGCTGCGCTGGTCCAAAGAAGAGGGAAAACTCAGCCGTGATCACTGCCTCAAGCTCTGCAATATGGGCATCCCCATGGGCCTGCAGTGCAGCATTACGGCCATTGGCAGCGTGGTGCTGCAGGGTGCCGTCAACGGTCTGGGCAGTGATATCGTGGCCGCCCAGACGGCCGGCAGCAAGGCCGCACAGTTCCTGTCTGTCCCGCTGGAGAGCATCGGCACGGCCATGACCACCTATGCCAGCCAGAACCTGGGTGCCCACGACCTCAAGCGAGTGAACCGCGGCGTCAACACGGCGCTGGGCATCGGCTGTGTGTACAGCATTGCTTCCTTTATCATCCTCCGCTTTGCGGATAAGCTGCTCATTGGCCTCTTCCTGGACGCCGGCGAGGTGGAGATCATGGCAAACGCCCAGAGCTTCATCTTCTGGAACAGCGTCTTCTACATCCCGCTGGCGGTGCTCATCATCTACCGCTACACCATCCAGGGCCTGGGTTATTCGGGTCTTGCCATGTTTGCGGGCGTTGCTGAGATGGTGGCCCGTGCCATGGTGGGCTTCCTCTTTGTGCCGCTGTGGGGCTACTTTGCTGCCTGCATCGCCAACCCGGTGGCCTGGTTCTTTGCCTGCTTTTTCCTCATCCCGGCGTACTTTGTGGTGCGCAAAAAGCTGATGAATGAAAAAGAAAATCAGCAGGGACACGCAGTGCGGAACAGTCTGTAAACCATAAAATCAAGCCGTTCATCCTCCGGGGTGAGCGGCTTTTTGCTGTGCCGGATTTACAAATCGCCTCAAAAACGTTATACTATAAATAATTATGCCAGAAACAGGGAGGTGAGCCAATGGAGCAGGAGCTGGAACAACTGGAAGGCACCGTGGAGGACATCATTTATGAAAACTCGGACAACGGCTATACGGTGTTCGAGGTATCAGGCGGCGGTGTCATGACCGTGGTCTGCGGCGTGGTAGGTGAGCTGCACGCGGGCGAGACGGTCATCTGCCGGGGCAAATATGAGAACCATGCCACCTATGGCCGCCAGTTCCATGCGCAGGAGTGCGAGACGGACATGCCCAAGGATCTGGAAGCCGTGTACGCGTTCCTGGCCAGCCGCTCACTGCCTTATATCGGTGCCCGGACGGCGGACAAGATCATTGATAAATTCGGTGCCCAGGCGCTGGAGATCATCGCCAATGACCCGGCCCAGCTCACCACGATCCCAGGCATCTCGGCGGATAAGGCCGACCGCATCCAGCAGGAATTCAAGCGGATGTTCGGGATGCGGGAGCTCATCGCCTATCTGGCCCAGTTTGAGATCAGCCCACGGCGGGCTATGGAGGTTTTCCGCACCTTTGGCCCCGGTGCCATGAACGCCATTGCCCAGAACCCCTATCTGCTCTGCGGGGAGCCGCTGCAGCTGGATTTCCGCCATGCGGACAGCATTGCTCAGTATTACCACATGGCAGGGGACTGCGCCCAGCGGCTGGAAGCTGCCCTCCTGCGCACCCTGCGTCACAACGCGGGCAACGGCCATACCTGCCTGCCTCGGAGCCAGCTGCTGGACACTGCCTCCAATTTCATCCACCAGCCGTCGGAAAAGCTGGCGTCTGCTCTGGACCGCTGCTTGCAGACCGAAGAGCTGCGGGTGAAACTGTACGAGGGCGTGCCCTATATCTACCTGCCAGACCTGCTGGACGCCGAGCAGGACATTGCCGACCGGCTGGCCATGCTGACCCGGCGGGGGAAGAATACCGCCCGTGATCTGGATAAAAACATCCAGATTTTGGAGCTGACACAGGGCTTTGCCTATGCACCGCTCCAGAAAGAGGCCATCCGCAAGGCCATGACCGAAAACTGTCTGGTGCTGACAGGCGGCCCCGGCACCGGCAAGACCACCACCGTGAACGCTATTTTGCAGCTGCTGGAAAATCAGGCCGAGCGGGTGGCCCTCTGCGCCCCTACCGGCCGTGCCGCCAAGCGGCTGAGTGAGCTGACGGGCCGTAAGGCTTCCACCATCCACCGCCTGCTGGAGGTGGACTACACAGGCGGCGTGGTCAGCTTTATCCACAACGATAAAAACCTCCTCAAGTGTGACGTGGTCATTCTGGATGAGATGAGCATGGTGGATGTCAAGCTGTTCCAGGCTCTCATTGCGGCGCTGCGGTATAGCTGCCGCGTCATCATGGTGGGCGACGCCGACCAGCTGCCCAGCGTGGGCCCGGGCAACATTCTGGGGGAGGTGGTCCGCTCCGGGCTGGTGCCCACCGTCTGCCTGAACGAGATCTTCCGGCAGGCCAGGCGGAGCCTCATTGTGGAGAACGCCCACCACATCATCTCCAACGAGCCGCTCCAAAAGGGCGGCAAGACGGACGATTTCTTCTTTCTGGAGGCGGACGGCGATGCCGCCCAGAAGCTGGTGTGTGATCTGGTCACCACCCGGCTGCCCCGCAGCTACGGGTTTGACCCCATCCGGGATATCCAGGTGCTCTGCCCTACCAAGCTGGGCCCTACCGGCACCCAGGCGCTGAATGTGGAGCTGCAGAACCTGCTCAACCCGGCCCGGAAAGGAAAGCCCCAGCTGCAGAGCGCAGCCCGGGTGTTCCGGGTAGGGGACAAAGTGATGCAGGTGCGCAACAATTATGAGATCGTCTGGCAGAGAGTCGGCGGGGAACAGGGTGTGGGTGCCTACAATGGCGACATCGGCATTGTGGAATCCATCAACACCCGTGACCGCTCGATGGTGGTTCGGATGGATGACCGCCGTCTGGTCTACCCGGCGGAGAACCTCAATGAGCTGGAGATCGCCTACGCGATCACGGTGCACAAGAGCCAGGGCAGTGAGTTCCCGGCTGTCATCCTGCCGGTGGCGCAGGTGCCGCCAAGGCTGTGTTACCGCAACCTGTTCTACACCGGTGTTACCCGCGCCCGCAAATTGTGCATCGTGGCCGGGCGGCGGGATGTCGTCAACCGGATGATGAGCAATGTGCGCCAGAACCTGCGGTACAGCGGCCTTGCCAAATTGTTGGAGGAAGCCCTGCCGCCGGAGCAAGTTACAGTGGAAAAAGCGTAAGCACTATGTTATACTATAAGATGATTTGATTTCCCGGCCCGCGAGGGCGTTTTGATACAGAAAAAGGATTTTTGGGGACGAGAGAAAGGACTTTTGGATTATGGCACAGACAGATATCGGCATTGACCTTGGTACTACCACCATCATCATTGCGCAGGCAGGGCAGGGCGTTGTGCTCAACCAGCCCAGCGTAGTGGCCGTGGATACCCGCAAGAACTCCGTGCTGGAGGTGGGCGACAAGGCACTGGCTATGGTGGGCCGCACGCCCAACTATATTTCCGCGATTTTCCCGCTGAAAGACGGCGTCATCAGTGACCACACCATGACCCGTGAGCTCATCTGCCGCTTCGTCAATCAGGTGTACAGCTCCCACATGGTCAAGCCCCGGGTGGCGGTCTGCGTGCCGGCGGCCATCACCGGCATTGAGAGCGACGCCGTGGTGGAGGCGGTCGTGGCCGCCGGTGCCCGGCAGGTCTACCTCATTGATGAGCCCATTGCCGCGGCCCTCGGCTCCGGCATCGACATTACCGTGCCCGATGGCGGATGATCATTGATATCGGCGGAGGGACCACGGATATCGCGGTGCTGTCGCTGGGCGGCAAGGTCAAGGCCACCAGTGTCCGGGTGGCGGGCAACCACTACGACGACGAGATCCTGAAGCATGTCCGCAGCAAGTTCAGCATTGCCATTGGCCAGCGCACGGCTGAGGAACTGAAAAAGCATGTGGCCTGCTGCCCCCAGAAGGCGGATTTCAACGAGACGATGGAGGTCAAGGGCCGCAGCCTGCTCACCGGCCTGCCCGTCCGTGTCAACGTTTCCACCAGCGACCTGTACGAGCCGGTCATGATGCTGAGCGAGCAGATCGGCACGGCAGCCCATCAGGTGCTGGAGAAGACCCCGCCCGAGCTGGCCGGTGATATCTACCGCAACGGTGTGGTGCTGACGGGCGGCGGTGCCCAGCTGCACGGCCTGACCGAGTACCTGAGCCAGGAGCTGAAAGTGGAAGTGACCGTCTCGCCCGACCCCGTCAACTGCGTGGCACTGGGCACGGCCATGAGCCTTGGCATCGGCGATAAGCTGGAGACCGGTTTTACCGATGCAACGCCTCGGATCGGCCGCCGCTGAGAGCCGCTGAGATTGGACAAAATCTTAACAAACCCTTAATATTGAGCATGATTTTTGTTCATAGTTGTTGAATCGGCCCGGAAAATAATGTATAATAATTTCAAATCGCTTTTGTGATCCGGTTGGCTCCGGAGGGCAAAAATACAAACAAAATAGGAGGAAGACCATGGATTTAGGTTTTGATGTGGTCGTGACTATCACCGGTATCGTTCTGGTGTTCGCGATCCTCGTGCTGCTAATGGCCATCATCACGCTGGAGGGCAAGATCTTTGACGCCATGAATGGCAAAAAGGCTGCAGCCAAGGCCGCTCCCAAGGCAGCTGCAAAGCCTGCAGCGCCCGCCGCAAAGCCCGCTGCCGCACAGGCTCCTGCTGCACCCCAGGTGGAGCAGGGCATCCCCGCCGATGTTGTGGCCGCCATCATGGCTGCCATCTACTCGATGGGCAACGGCAAGTATGTGCTCAAGGCAGTGCGCCGCGGCAAAAACGGCTGGGGCAAGGCTGGTGTCAACGACACCACCGCACCTTTTTAACACGGGAGGAAAAATATGACACAGTTTATCAGTACTCTGGTCGGTATTTTCCAGAGCTCCGGTTTCGCGCGGTTCGGCGAGCCGGGCGGCTGGCTGTACGCGGTGATGATCTGCGTGGGCTGCTTTTTGCTCTACCTGCCATTGTCAAAGAGTTTGAGCCCCTGATCCTGCTGCCCATGGCATTTGGCATGATCCTGGCAAACCTGCCCGGCAGCGGCGTGATCCACATGCAGTATTTCGTCGGTGACGGCCTCGAGCACCCGATGTGGATCGAGATCCTGAACAACGGCGGCCTGGCCGATATGCTCTACATGGGCGTCAAGCTGGGCATCTACCCGCCGCTGATCTTCCTGGGCATCGGCACCATGACCGACTTTGCCCCGCTGATCTCCAACCCCAAGAGCCTGCTGCTGGGCGCTGCCGCTCAGTTCGGTATCTTTGGTACTTACATGGGCGCCCGCCTGCTGGCGGCTACCGGCCTGGTGGACTTCACCCAGAAGCAGTCCGCTGCCATCGCCATCATCGGCGGTGCAGACGGCCCTACCGCCATCTTCGTCACCTCCCGTCTGGCTCCGGAGCTGCTGGGCTCCATCGCCGTGGCAGCGTACAGCTACATGGCTCTGGTGCCCGTTATCCAGCCGCCCATCATGAAAGCGCTGACCACCAAGAAAGAGCGTACTGTTGTGATGAAGCAGCTGCGCACCGTGACCAAGACCGAGAAGATCATCTTCCCCATCATGGTCACCATCATCGTTTCCCTCATCGTGCCGGATGCCGCCGTTCTGGTCGGTATGCTGATGCTGGGCAACCTGATGAAAGAGTGCGGCGTTGTCGATCGTATCCAGAAGACCGCTGGTAATGAGCTGATGAACATTATCACCATCTTCCTGGCACTGTCTGTCGGCTGCACCACCTCCGCCAACACGTTCCTCAACTCCCGCACCCTGTTCATCATCGTGCTGGGCCTGATCGCTTTCTCGTTTGGTACCGCTGCAGGTGTCCTGTGCGGCAAGGTGATGTACGCCCTCACCGGCGGCCAGGTCAACCCGCTGATCGGTTCCGCAGGCGTTTCCGCCGTGCCTATGGCTGCCCGCGTTTCTCAGAAAGTGGGTCAGAGCGAGAACCCCTCCAACTTCCTGCTGATGCACGCCATGGGCCCCAACGTGGCCGGCGTGATCGGCTCTGCCGTTGCTGCTGGTATCCTCATCAACATCTTCGGCTAAGAGATTCCTGAAAAATATTTTCCGCCTACCCATGGCAGCGCTGTGGGTGGGCGTTTTTTGTGCCCAAAGCACTGTCAAACCAGGCACTTTTGTGTTATACTATATCTTGTATGATTCTGATGAAATGAACAGGTGAAACCATGGCAACCAATCTTCAACAGGAATTTTGTAAACTGCGCGATACCTACATTGAAAAGCAGTTTGGCCGCCTGAACGAGATGCAGCGCGCGGCGGTGTTTACCACCAGCGGCCCGCTGCTGATCCTGGCAGGCGCAGGCAGCGGCAAGACCACGGTGCTGGTCAACCGCATTGCAAACCTCATCCGGTTTGGCTCGGCCCACGGCTCCAGCTGGACGCCCCGTGAGGTAACGGAGGATGATGTAAAAGCCCTGCGCACCGCCCTTATGACGGGCACGGATGCCCCCGGCTGGCTGGACGGGATGCTCCGCAAGGACGCGGTCCGCAGCTGGAACGTGATGGCCATTACCTTTACCAACAAGGCGGCAGGCGAGCTGAAAGAGCGCCTGCGCAATATGCTGGGCGGGGAAGAAGGCGATGAGGTGTTTGCCTCCACGTTCCACTCCGCCTGTGTCCGCATCCTCCGCCGCTGGGCCGAGGAGATCGGCTATCCCCGCAGTTTTACCATTTACGACACGGACGACTCCCAGCGGGTGATGAAGACCGTGTACAAAGAGCTGAGCGTGGACGATAAGTTCTTCCCGGTCAAGAGCGCCATCAACCAGATGAGCCGCTGGAAAGACCAGCTCGTCAGCCCGGCCGAAGCACTGCAGACCCCGGCAAAGGACACCAAAGGCGCTCTGGCGGCCCGTGTTTATGCCGCCTATGAAAAGAAGCTGAAAGAGGCCGGCGCGTTCGACTTTGACGATCTGATCTATCAGACCGTCCAGCTGTTGGCCGAGCACAAAGAGGCGCGGGACTTCTACCAGAACAAGTACCGTTACCTGCTGGTGGACGAGTATCAGGACACCAGTGTGGCACAGTTCCGCCTTGTCAGCCTGCTCACCGGTCCGGAGAAGAACATCTGCGTTGTCGGCGACGATGACCAGAGCATTTACCGTTTCCGGGGGGCTACCATTGAGAACATCCTCAACTTTGAGCGCGTTTACCCGGGCACCAAGACCATCCGGCTGGAGCAGAATTACCGCTCCACTTCCAACATCCTCAACGCCGCCAACTGCGTCATCCAGCACAACACGGAGCGCAAGGGTAAGACCCTTTGGACCCAAAACGGCGAGGGCGACAAAGTGCAGGTCTACACGGCAGAGAACGAGCAGGACGAGGCCAGCCACATCGCGGACATCATCGGCCAGCACCTGCGGGAGGGCGGCCATCTGGCCGACCACGCCGTGCTCTACCGGATGAACGCCCAGTCGGCCCCGCTGGAAAGCTACTTCACCCGCGCGGGTATCCCACACAAGATCGTGGGAGGCCAGCGGTTCAACGACCGCAAAGAGGTCAAGGACATCCACTCCTACATGTCCATTGTGGCCAATCCTCGGGATGATGTGCGTCTCCGCCGCATTATCAACGAGCCTGCCCGTAAAATTGGTGCGACCACCATTGACGTCATCGCTGACCTGGCCGGGCAGGAGGGCGTGAGCATGTTGGAGATCATCCGCCATGCGGACCAGTACGCGAAGCTCAGCCGGGCCATTGCACCGCTGTATAAGTTCTATCAGATCTATGAGCGGTTACAGGACTCGCTGGAGAATAAGACACTGGACGAGTTTGCCAGCGATGTGATTGAAATCACCGGCTACAAGGCTATGCTGGAAGCGGACGCCGCCAAGGGCCACGAGGACGCGGCAGACCGCCTGCAGAACCTGGGCCAGCTGGTCAACAACGTGAAAAACTACTGTGACCAGCAGGGCGAGGAGGCCTCGCTGGAGGGCTATCTGGAAGATATCGCCCTCATCAGCGACATTGACAACTACAACGAGAGTGCCGACCAGGTGGTGCTGATGACCATTCACTCGGCCAAGGGCCTGGAGTTTCCGTATGTATTCCTGATCGGCATGGAAGAGGGTGTCTTCCCCAGTGAGATGAGCAAATACTCGGAGGCTGATCTGGAAGAGGAGCGCCGCCTGGCCTACGTCGGCATCACCCGTGCCAAGAAAGAGCTGTACATCTCCAACAGCGTCACCCGGATGTTGTATGGCCGCACCCAGCGCAATGAGCCCAGCCGCTTTTTGCGGGAGATCGAGCCGGAGTATCTGGAAGAGACCCGCAGCCCGGTGCTGGAACAGCGCAGCCGTCTGGGCGGCTGGGGCAGCAGCTACAGCGACACGGTGCCCGGTGGTGCCTCCGGTTATTCCGGGGCTTCGGGCTGGGGCCGCGGTTCGGCTTCTTACGGCAGCTACGGTGGCAGTACAGGCTATGGAAACCATTCCGGCTACCTGAACCGGGAGTACAACGCCGGGGAGAGCCGGGGCTTCGGTTCCGGTTACGCCGGGCGGGGGAGTTCTTCAAGCGGTTACGGCAGCAGTTATGGCTCCCGCAGCGGCAGCGTGGGCGGTTCTGGCGGCTTTGGCAGCGGCTACAGCCGCCCGGCAACACCTGAAACGTCTGCAAAGCAAATCAACTTTACAGGAACGCCTGCTGCAAAAACAAACGCAAACACGACGAAACACTACGAGCCCGGCGATGTGGTGGAGCACAAAGTCTTCGGGCGAGGCACGGTGGTGGCGGTCAAGCCTGCTGCCGGGGACCAGATCGTGGAGATTCGTTTTGAAAAAGTCGGCGTCAAGAAGACCATGGCAAACTTTGCCCCGCTGACCAAAATTACGGAGGAATGAGAGTATGATGACCGTTCGATTGATCGCCCACACCCCGGAGCCTGAAAAGGTGGTGGCCGCAGCGGCCAAGCTCTGCTACTCCGATGCTCATATCACCGACCTGCTGGACGGGCTGGACGAGGAAAAGACCGCCCGCTTCCTGACCATGCTCAGTGACCTGGGCCATGCCAGCCCCATTGAGCACGCCAGCTTTACCTTTGGCATTGAGGGAGTCAGCCGCACCCTGCTGGCACAGATCACCCGGCACCGCATTGCGTCGTTCAGCGTCCAGAGCCAGCGGTATGTCCGGCTGGACGATTTCCGCTATGTCATCCCGCCCGAGATCGAGGCCATCCCCGAGGCAAAGGCAGCGTTCATCGAGAGTATGAACGAGGACGCCCAGCGGTATCTTGATCTCGTGCAGAAGCTGGAGGACGGCCACACCGCCCGCCTCATGGCCGAGGGAATGCCTGAGAAGCAGGCCCGCGCTAAGGCCTCCAAGCAGGCCAACGAGGACGCGCGCTTTGTGCTGCCCAACGCCTGCGAGACGAAAATGGTAGTGACGATGAACGCCCGCAGCTTGCAGAACTTCTTCCACCTGCGGTGTTGCAGCCGTGCCCAGTGGGAGATCCGGGCACTGGCCGAAGAGATGCTCCGGCTGGTCTACCCGGTGGCACCCCACCTCTTTGCCAAGGCGGGCCCGGCCTGCGTTTCCGGCCCCTGCCCGGAGGGAAAAATGTGCTGTGGCCGCACGGCGGAAGTCCGTGCCCGGTATGCCGCGCTGAAAGGGGAACCGCAGAATGGTTGATGCAAAAAAAGGCACCCTCATCGTGCTGGAAGGGCTGGACGGCAGCGGCAAGGCGACGCAGGCGAAACTGCTGGCCCAACACCTGAAAGAAGCAGGCAAAAATGTCCAGGAGATCACATTCCCGGATTATGCCAGCGATTCCAGCGCCCTGGTCAAGATGTATCTGGCCGGACAGTTTGGGGACAAGCCCGATGATGTGAACGCCTACGCGGCGTCAAGCTTCTATGCAGTAGACCGCTACGCCAGTTACAAAACCAGCTGGGGCAGCTTTTACGAGGCGGGCGGCGTCATCATTGCGGACCGCTACACCACATCGAATGCAGTACACCAGTGCTCCAAGCTCCCGCCGGAGCAGTGGGAGAGCTTTTTGCAGTGGCTGTTTGATTATGAGTTCCGGCTGCTGGGACTGCCTGCCCCGGATGAAGTCATCTACCAAGTCATCTACCTGCAGGTAGACCCCGCTGTGAGCCAGAAGCTGATGACGGGCCGCTACCATGGCGACGAGAGCAAAAAAGACGTCCACGAAAAAGACGTGGAGTACCTGGCCCGGAGCCGGAACGCGGCGGAATTCTGTGCGGCCCATCTGGGCTGGGAGACTGTCCACTGCACCCAGGGCGATGCCATGCGGAGCATCGAGGACATCCAGAGCGAAGTGCGGAAATTGGCCCAGCGGGTTATTTGAGAATAAAGGAGGCATCCTATTCATGTATCGTTTGATGCAGCCGTCGGATCGCGCGGCGGTGGTGGCACTCTGGCAGAAAGAGCGGGGGGATACGGCGGAGTTTATCAACACCGCCATGGACCGTTTTGCCGGGGAACAGAATGTTTACGTGGCCGAAGAAAACGGCCAGATCGAGGCTGCGGCATTGGCGGTGCCGGTCACGCTGCAGGGCCGCCCGGGCAATTACCTGTTTGGCCTGTGCGGGCAGGGCAACCTGATTTTGGCGGGTTTGGTGGATACTCTCTGCGCCCAGCAGAAGCTGCGGGGCGCGGGCTTTACGGTGGCCGCGCCCACCAGCCCGGAGCGGGCAGCGCTGCTGCAGGATAAGGGGTTCCAGAAAGCTTTTGCCCTCCGCTGCCTGCCCCGGGAAGTGGAGCGCAACCTGTGGAGCCAGGCTGAGTTTGACTCGGTGACCGCCAAAAAGCTCTGCGAGCTGCGGGAGCGCTTCTGGCCGGATACGGTCATGCTGACGCCGGAGAAGATGGCCGTGGTGCTGGGAGACCTGTACTCCCGCGGTGCCACCATCGTGGCCAGTGAGCAGGGCTACGGCATCTATTTCCGCAAGGAGGATACCCTCTATTTTGTGGAGCTGATGGCCGAGGATGACCGTTCTGCCGAGAAACTGATGGAAGCGGCCCGGGAGAAAGAGGTCATCGTGGAAAAAGCTGTTATCACGGTGGGTGCTGCCCAGAACCTGTTCCTGGGTGAGGGCACCCGGCAGGACTATGGCATGATCCGCTTTGAGGGCGAACCCTTTGATATGAGCGAGAGCTACATGCGGCTGATGCTGGAAAACGGTTAAAGGAGTGGGTATGGCACACAAAAATTCCCACAGTGCTCCCCGCAAAAAGGGCGGGGCACTGAAAATAGTTCTGGTGCTGCTGGTACTGCTGCTCGTGGTCGCGGGCGGCGGTGTCTGGATGGCAAAGCGGGAGATCGACGGCGGCACGCCGGGCGGGGAAGTCACCGTGAGCATCCAGCAGGGCAGCGGCGTGGGCACCATTGCCAACGCGCTGAAAGAGGCGGGGGTGATCAAATTCCCGCGCCTGTTCCGCTGGTATGTGGGCAAACAGGGAGCCGCCGCAAAATTGCAGTACGGCGAGTTTACGCTTGCACCCGGCAGCTCCTATGACGACCTGATCGAGGTGTTGTCGGAGTATGCCAAGGCCGAGAGCGTCCGCCTGACGTTCCCCGAGGGTACCACCGCCATCGCCATGGCCCGGAAGATGGAGGATGCCGGCCTCTGCACGGCTGAGGAATTCCTGAAAGAGGCCAACACCGGCGATTTCAGTGAATATAAGTTCTGGCAGTATGTCCCGGACGACAAGGACGCCCCGGACCGCTTTTTGAAGGGCGAGGGCTATCTCTTCCCGGATACCTACGAGTTTTTGAAAGACGATACCGTCCACAATTATGTGGCCACGTTCTACGCCCACTTTGACAAGCAGATCACCGACGCCATGTACGAGCAGCTGGACGAGCAGGGGATGACCCTGCCGGAGCTGATCACGCTGGCATCGTTCGTGCAGGAGGAAGCGGGCAACGACCAGGACGATAATGTGGCCCAGGTGTTCCGCAACCGGCTGGCGGAGGGTTCGCCCTACCCCAAGCTGCAGAGCAACGCCTCCAGCCATGTCCAGAGCGATGCCGACAACAACTATCTGTGGAACTGGGTGGCCCCCTATTACGGCGGGTGGGACAGCATCCCGGCCAATATCCGGGACGCCTACGACACCTACAACTGCACCGGCCTCCCGGCGGGCCCCATCTCCAACCCCGGCCTTGCGGCCATCCGGGCGGCGCTGGACCCCCAGTGTGACCCGGAAGTCAAGGACTGCTATTTCTTTGTGACAGACCAGAGCGGTCATTATTACTACGCCAAGACCTACGCGGACCACCAGAAAAACTGCGCCGAGGCCGACAGCGTGAATAAAAGCCTGAAGTAAATGCAATAAGCTCCCCGGCAAGGGGAGCTTATTGTGTGAATCAGAACGATAAAAAGAGAGGATAACGTTATGTTGCAGATCCCGGAACTGCTGGCCCCGGCGGGCGATTTGGAGCGCCTGCGGTATGCCATCAACTACGGCGCGGACGCTGTGTATTGCAGCCTGCCTGAATTTGGAATGCGCTCGGCTCCGGCCAACTTTACGCCGGAGCAGCTGGCGGAGGGCGTCATCTATGCCCACGCCCGCGGACGCAAGGTCTACCTGACCATGAACACCCTGCCCACCAATGAGGAGGCCGACCGCCTGCCCGAGGCCATCAAGTCCGCCGCGGAGGCGGGCGTGGATGCCTTTATTGTGGCTGACCTGGGTGTGCTGGACGCCTGCAAGCACTTTGCCCCGGACATTGATGTCCACATGTCCACCCAGACGGGCATCACCAACTGGGCTGCTGCCCGCGCTGCCTACAACATGGGTGCCAAGCGGGTGGTGCTGGCCCGGGAGATGACCCTGCAGGACATTGCTACCCTGCGGGACAAGACCCCGCCGGAACTGGAAATTGAGGCCTTTGTCCATGGTGCCATGTGCATGAGCGTCTCGGGCCGGTGCCTGCTCTCTAATTACATGGCAGGCCGTGACGCCAACCGGGGCCAGTGTGCCCAGCCCTGCCGCTGGAAGTACTATCTCAGCGAGGAGACCCGCCCCGGCCAGCTGTATGAGATTGGCGAGAACGAGAACGGCAGCTACATCCTCAACGCCAATGATCTGTGCACCGCCCCGTTCCTGGACCTTATCTGCAAGGCGGGTGTGGACAGCCTGAAGATCGAAGGCCGCGCCAAGACGTTCTACTATGTGGCCAGCGTGACCGCTGCTTACCGCAAGGCGCTGGACCAGTACCTTGCCGACCCGCTCAACGATGATTTCGCTCTGCCGGAGCAGGTGCTGGAGGAGCTGACCCGCACCAGCCACCGCCACTATTCGCCCGGCTTCTATTTTGGCCGGGAGCAGGCCCGTCAGGCCACCGACAGCGCCACCTACATCCGCGAGTGGGAGTTTGTGGGCACGGTGGACGGCTGGGAGAATGGCATTGCCAGCTGCCAGCAGCGGGGCAAGTGGAGCCTGGGAGATACGCTGGAAGCCCTCTGCCCGGATGGCCGGAGCATTCCGCTGACCCCGGAGTGGATCAAAAACGAGGCCGGGGAGGCCATGGAGTCCACCCCGCACGCGATGGAAAAATACACCATCCCCACCCCGCAGCTGCCTCCCATGAGCCTGCTTCGCCGGAAAGTCTGAGATTATTATACGGATCTACACAAAAAGAAGCTCTCCTGCGCGGAGAGCTTCTTTTCTTATGCATCGGATGCAAGGGCATCCAAAATCGTTCGTACTTCCCGGATAGTGGCTTCATCGGTCTGCCAGATGTCAAACTCGGAGAAGCCGGGCAGGCCCATGGGCACGCCCTCGCGGTGGAATATCATCCGGCTGTCAAGGACTTTTTTGCCCGAGAGGTGGAACGCCTGGCACCCGTCTGGGCGGCAAGGTCCGGGAGGTTGGCGGGGCCGACGCCAGCACCCACCAGGATCTCAATGTCATTCCCGGCGGCCTGCACCAGCTGGTGGAGCAGGGACGCTCCCTGCGGGGCACTGGCTGCCTGCCCACTGGTCAGGATGGTGGCAAGCTGCAGCTCTTTGGCGGCTTCCAGCGCCGCAAACGGGTCCCGGCAGACATCAAAGGCGCGGTGCAGCGTGCAAGCTGCCGGGCGTCCGGCCTCCCGCGCGGCACGGCGGGCAGCGGCATAGATGGGCCGCAGCGCCGCTGTATCCAAATCTCCCTCCGGTGTCAGGGCACCGGTCACGATGCCGTCGGCCCCGGCGGCAACCAGCTCTGCGGCCAGCTGCTCCATCTGGGCCAGCTCATAGCGGTCGTAACAGAAATCGCCAAAACGGGGGCGGAGCAGTGCCCGCACGGGGAGGCCGGTTTCGGCCTTGACCTGCCGCACCAGCGCAAGGCTGGGGGTGGTTCCGCCCACAATGAGGTCGGCACAGAGTTCCAGCCGGTCGGCCCCGCCGCGTTTGGCTGCAAGGGCGCTGGCCGTGCTGTCAACACAGACTTCCAGGATCATCTTACACACTCTCCAGGAAGCGCACAAAGCCTGCACGGCCTGCCTCGTCCAGCTTGTAGACACCGGCATCGGCCAGCACCTGTGCGAACACATGGCCTACCTCGTCCTGTAAAATCAGGTGCACATTGTCGGCGTTCAACTCCGGGTGCTTTGCAAGGATCTCCTCTGCCCACGCAGCGTGCTTTTGCAGGGCTTCGGGGTACTCTGCGGTGGGTAGGTGTGCCATCAGCACATCAGCAAGGTCGAACAGCTCCTGCTTCAGGCGGCTGGGGAGCACGGCCAGACCCATGACCTCGATCAGGCCGATGTTCTCTTTTTTGATGTGGTGGAGCTTGGCGTGGGGGTGGTAAACACCCAGCGGATGTTCCGGGGTGGTGATGTTGTTGCGCAGCACCAAATCGAGCTGGAACTTGCCGTCCCGCATCCGGGCAATGGGGGTGATGGTGTTGTGGGGTTCGCCGTCAGTCTCGGCGTAGACGAAGCACTGTTCGTCCGTGTAGCCGCGCCATGCTGTCAGAATTTTATCTGCCAGCTCCACCAGCCGGGTATCATCGGCGCAGGTGAGGCGGATGCAGCTCATGGGCCAGTGGACAATGCCCGCTTCCACATCCTCAAAGCCGGGGAAGACCCAGGGTTTCTCGATGGGGGCTTTGGCCATGGCGAATTCGTAATGGCCGCCCTGGAAATGGTCGTGGCTCAGGATGCTGCCACCCACAATGGGCAGGTCGGCGTTGCTGCCCACGAAATAGTGGGGGAAGAGGGCCACAAAGTCCAGCAGCTTGCGGAACGTGGCCCGCTCGATCTTCATGGGGGTGTGGTTGTTGTTGAAGACGATGCAGTGCTCATTGTAATAGACATAAGGGCTGTATTGCAGATTCCACGCACTGTCGTTGATGGTCAGCGGGATGATGCGGTGATTCTCGCGGGCGGGGTGGTTCATCCGGCCCGCGTAGCCCTCGTTCTCCACGCAGAGCTGGCACTTGGGGTAGGAGCTCTGGGGGGCCAGCTTGGCTGCTGCAATGGCCTTGGGGTCTTTTTCGGGCTTGGAGAGATTGATGGTGATATCCAGATCGCCGTAGGGGGTCTTGGTCACCCACTTGAGGTCCCGCTTGATGCGGTAGCGGCGGATGTAGTCCGTATCCTGGCTGAACTGGTAGAACCAGTCGGTGGCGGCCTGCGGGCCCTCATTTTCGTACCGCTCCTCAAAGTTGGCGCGGACGATGCTGGGCCGGGGGGTGAGCACACCCATGAGTCTGGTGTCAAACAGGTCGCGGGCCGTGGAGTTGTCCGCGCAGACACCGCGGGCGACGGCGTCGTCCAGCAGTGTTTTCAGGATGGATTCCAGGTCGGTGTAGCACACTTCGCCCTCAGGCGCGGTGAAGCTGTCCAGCTGCATGGTCATGAGCAGCTGGTTGCGGATGTAAATTTCATCGTCCGGCAGGATAAGGCCGGTGTCCAGGCCGTAGTTGACGAGCTGCTGGATGGCAGTAGAAATATCGCTCACAGGACTGCGCCTCCCTCCGGGCGGATGGAGAGAACATGGCAGCGGCCCTCACCCAAAATGGCCTCCATGTTGGCTTTGAACCCCGCCAGAAGCTCCACGGGCACAAAGGCCTGTACGGTACCGGCAAAGCCGCCGCCGTGGACGCGGACAGCGCCCTTGCCGCCCAGGAAATGTTTGGCCGCCGCAATGGTCACGGCCACCTCCTGGTGCTCCTTGTAACCGGCGGGGATAACGTTCTGCAGGTACTCCCAGCTGCTCTGGCCGGATTCGCCCACCAGATTGAGGAATGTGGTAAAATCGCCCTCCCGCAGGGCAGTGACCTGTTTTGCCACCCGGTCATTGTCCGCATAGATATGGAACGCGCGGAGGACAGCCCGGTCGCCGCACTGTTTACGGCACTCCGGCAGCTTTGCGATAAACGTCTCAAAGGGAACATCCCGCAGCACCTCGCCGCCGCAGACAGCGGCCACGGCGCGGCACTCATTGGGGATGGCGGCATATTCGTCGGTCAGGTCGGCGTGGTCGGCACCGGAATCCAGAATGCAGAGGGCGAGGCCCGCCTGAGAGAAGTCCACGGGCACGGGCTCCACGATGGGCTTGGCGGGGTCGGCAAAATCAATGGTGATGATGTTGCCCACGCTGGAAGCCATCTGGTCCATCAGGCCACAGGGCTTGCCAAAGTAGACATTCTCTGCCCACTGGCCGATCTGTGCAATGGCGATGGGGGAGACTTTCTCGGCCAGGAACAGATCGTTGAGGATGACACCGATCAGCACCTCAAAGGCGGCAGAGGACGAAACGCCGCTGCCCTTGGGCACGTTGGAAGAGATGTAGACGTCCAGGCCGGAGAGCTTGGCCCCCCGCTGGCGGAACGCCTCGCACTCGCCGCGCAGGATGGCGGCACTGGTGTTCTCCTCTTCCTTGCGGGCGGCCAGATCATTCAGGTCGATGACGCACAGGTCATAGCCCTCGCTCTGGACACGGAGCTGGCCCAGCGTGTTGGGGCCTGCGGCGGCGATCATATCAATGTTGACGCTGCCCGCCAGCACCCGGCCATGCTGGTGGTCGGTGTGGTTGCCGCCGATCTCGGTACGGCCGGGGGCGCTGTACAGCCCTGCCTCAGCATGGGGGCCAAACGTTGCTTCCAGCCCGTCCAGCACGGCCTCGTACCGGGCGGCCTGTGCGGGGGTCTGCTCGGGAGCGCAGCAGTAGAGCGCTGCCAGCCGGGCAGCGTGAGCCCCACCGGACAGCTCCTGCTTCCAAACGGAAATAGGCTTCATCATTGCGTGTTCCTCCTCTGAACAAATGGTGCAAATTGCGGCCGCAGCCCACAGGGCAGGCGCGGGGAAAGCTTTCTAACTCTATAATAAAGAATCCGCGCCCAAAAGACCATGCGTTATTGTTGCATTTCAATGCAAAGTTGCCAGAAAATCCGCACAGAATTTTGTGCAAAAAATCCAACAACAGAGCCGAAAAAATCCTCCATACAGGAAAAACATTGGCCACAAACCACAAAGAACCGTTCTTTGCGGCGGAAATGCGGCTCTGCCTGCCGATATGGAGGATTGCATTTTTATGCGTTGGTGTGAAAATCCGGCGTGGTCAAACCATCGAGGTTGAGCATCCCCTCCAACGCGGCAATGTCGGTGGAGACATCCAGCGCGTCGGAGGCAAACAGCTTGTCCAGCTGGTTTTCAAAGGCGGTCACCAGCAGGTCCATGGAACGCTCGATGGACTGCCGGGCGTCGGAGATATTGCTTCCTGCCACATCCTGCCGGGAAAGCTCAGCGTAGGTGTTCAAAAGTTTGAGGGCGGTTGGCAGATAATAATCCATGAACTTCTGCAGCTGGGCCTTTTTGCCGGGGTCCTGCTTGGCCAGCGCAAAGATGCGGGCACTGAGGGTCTCCAGCCGGGAGATCTTGGCCGTCATCACCGGGTCCGGGATCGCATCGTTGGCCTGCCGCAGCTGGCGCAGCAGGTCGGTGTAAGGGTCCTGCGGTTCCGGAGTGGGTTCCGGCTGCGGGGGAGTGGGCGGTTGAGGCGCAGGCCCCCGCACCACGAGGGTGCCCGTGCGGTTGTCGATGTAGGCATCCGCCCCGAAGTACCCGTGCTCAATGGCACTTTCCACGGCGGCGCGGCCCTTGGCGGCATCAACGCCTGCCGCAGCAAAGAGCTCTTCCAGCGGGATGTTATCCCGGTCGGCCACGATCTTGTCCAGCTGACGTTCCAGCTTCCGGGTGCGGCTCATCCGGGTGCTCAGCCACAGAGCTCCGCCGCCGCCCAGCATCTGGGCCAGATACCGGAACATCTCTGCCATGCCGCCCGGCCCCTTGATAAACATCCCGTTCACGCCTGCCAGCAAAAAGACTGCGCCCACGACAGCACACAGGGTGGTCATGGATTTCTGGCGCTCTTTGGCTTTTTTCTGCTCTGCCGTCGGGAGGTCGTGGCTCAGCGGAGATTCTGCCGCAGGCTGTGCCTGTGCGCCAGGCCGGGTATCGGAGGCACGGAAATCACTGGCATAGGCGGCGTTTGCCTGCTCTTTTTTGAGCGAATCCTTATCGATGTGTTTCAGGATAAACAGCAGCAGCCCCAGCGGCCCGGAAATGGCAAAGGCAATGAAAATGGCAATGGTGGGGATCTGCGCAAAATAATGCTTCTTCGGCATATAAGAACCTCCTACGGGCAAAGAAAAAGGCCGCGTTCCACTCTATTATAGCGGAGCGCGGCCCTTTTGTTAAGGGGAAATCTTTTGTTGGGAGTATGTGTAAGAAAGAACAGGAAAACGCTACAAGGGAGCAGTATCGTTTCCCGGGAAATCATGAAAGGGAGAACCCCTTACTTCATCAGGCTGCAGACGGCCTCCGCGTAAGCGGCGGGGTCATCCACGGGCAGGCCCTCAATGAGCTGTGCCTGTGCGTAGAGCAGGGCGCTGTACTTGCTGACCTTGTCGGCATCGCCAGCCTCCTGGGCGGCTTTCAGCACCGCGAAGACAGGGTGGTTGACGTTCAGCTCCAGGACTTTATCGCTCTTGACGTCCTCGCTGCCGGGCTGCTTGGAGAGCACTTTCTCCATCTCGATGGAGAGGGGACCCTCGGCGGACAGGCAGACGGGGTGATCTTTCAAGCGGGTAGAAACTTTGACCTCCTTGACCTTGCCGTTCAGGGCGTCTTTCATGGCGTCGAACAGAGGCTTGTTCTCGGCGGTAGCATCTTCCGCGGCTTTCTTCTCTTCCTCAGTCTCAAGGCCCAGGTCGCCGCTGTTGACGTTCTTGAACTCCACGGTGCCGTCCTTGCCCTCGGCATCCTTGCGGGGATAGGTGCGGAGGATCTGCAGGCAGAACTCATCCACATCCTCGGTCAGGAGCAGGACATCATAGCCCTTGTCCAATACCAGCTCGGCAGCAGGCAGCTTGGCCAGACGGTCGGTGGAGTCACCGGCGGCAAAGTAGATGTACTTCTGCTCGGCGGGCATCTTGTCGATGTACTCCTGGATGGTGACCATCTTCTGCTCTTTTGCAGACCAGAACAGCAGCAGGTCGCGCAGGAGCTCGGCGTGCATCCCGTAATCCGAGTAAGCACCAAACTTGATCTGGCGGCCAAACTCTTTCCAGAATGCCTCGTACTTCTCACGGTCATTGGCCAGCATGGCGTGCAGCTCGTTCTTGATCTTCTTCTCCAGAGCGTTGTGGATGAGCTTGAGCTGGTTGTCTTTCTGCAGCATCTCACGGCTGATGTTCAGGCTCAGGTCCTGGCTGTCCACGATGCCCTTGACGAAGCTGAAGTAATCGGGCAGCAGGTCCGCGCACTTCTCCATGATAAGCACGCCGGAAGCATATAGAGCCAGGCCCTTTTCGTAGTCCTTGGTGTAGAAATCATAGGGGCGGTGGCTGGGCACGAAGAGCAGGGCGTTGTAATTGGCGGTGCCCTCGGTGCGGCTCACGATGACGCGGGCGGGGTCGGAGTAATCGTTGAACTTATCCTTATAGAAGCTTGCGTACTCTTCATCGGTCACTTCGCTCTTCTGCTTCTTCCAGATGGGCACCATGCTGTTCAGCGTTTCCAGCTCGGTGTAAGTTTCCCACTCGGGTTTGTAGTCGTCCGGCTTGGGATCGGGTTCGGGCTTCTGGCGGCTCTTCTCCCGCTCCATCTGGATGGGATAGCGGACGTAATCGCTGTACTTCTTCACGATGGCCACGATGCCGTACTCATCGAGGTAGTTCTCGTAGTTGTCGGTATCGGTGCTGTCCTTGATGTGCAGGATGATGTCGGTACCCACAGTGTCTTTCTCGGTGGGCTCCAGCTCATAGCCGTCCGCGCCAGAGGAAGTCCACTGCCAGGCCTCATTGGAGCCGTAGGCCCTGGAGATGACCGTGACCTTATCGGCTACCATGAACGCGGAGTAGAAACCCACGCCGAACTGGCCGATGATGTCGATGCTCTCGTCCTGATTGTCTTTCTTGAAATCAAGAGAACCGGAGTGGGCGATGGTGCCCAGGTTCTTTTCCAGCTCGTCTTTCGTCATGCCAATGCCGTTATCGGAGATGGTCAGCAGACGGTTCTCCTTATCACGGGTGATCAGAATGCGGAAATCGCCCTTGTTCATCCCGACAGAAGTGTCGGTCAGGCTCTTATAGTAAAGCTTGTCGATGGCGTCCGAAGCATTGGAGATGAGCTCCCGCAGGAAGATCTCCTTGTTGGTGTAGATGGAGTTGATCATCATGTCCATCAGCTTTTTGCTTTCGGCCTGAAATTCTTTTTTCGCCATAATCCAAAACCTCTTTTATCTCAGATTAAGCACTGCAGGCAACAAATTGCTTTTGAAACCTTAGCACTCATAACTTTCGAGTGCTAATATACACCGCGGCGGCCCAAAAATCAAGGGGTTTCATAAAATGTTCAGAATTATTTGAGGCTGGCTTTACTTCTCTTTGTTAAAACGCTATAATGAGCAGGTGCAAACCACACCCGCTCTGCAAGGAGCAGATGAAAGACAAGGAGGAACCGCCATGCGTCTGGAACAATGCCCGCTCCCCGGCGGCGGGAGTCTGACCGTCTATCTGCGGGACGCTGCCCAGGCCATGCCCAATGCGCTGCGCCGCCCGGTGGTGGTCGTGGTGCCCGGCGGGGGCTATAACCATGTCAGCGCCCGGGAGGCGGACCCGGTGGCCCTGCAGTTCGCTGCGGCGGGATACCACACGGCCATCCTTACTTATAGTGTAGGGGAGGGCGCACGGCATTACCAGCCCCTGCGCCAGCTCAACGCGGCCATCGGCCTGCTCCGCTCCCGTGCGGAAGCATGGAACCTGCTGCCGGAGAAGATCGCGGTCTGCGGCTTTTCCGCGGGCGGACACCTGGCTCTTTCCGGCGCGGTGCTCGATTTGCCAGATGGTGCCCCGATGCACCGCCCCAATGCGGTGCTGCTGGCCTACCCGGTCATCACAGCAGGAAAATATGCCCACCGGGGCAGTTTTGTCCAGCTGGCGGGCAGCGAAGACCCTGCCGCCCAACAGCCGTTCACGCTGGAGGACAAGATCACACCGGCCGCACCGCCGGTCTTCGTCTGGCATACCATGGAGGACCAGACGGTGCCCGTGGAAAACACCCTCCTGCTGCTGACCGCTCTGCGCCGGGCAGGCGTGCCCTGTGAGGCCCATCTGTTTGAGAAAGGGCGGCACGGCACCAGCATCAGCACGGCTGAGGTGGATGCTGCCAGCGCGCACCGGCATCACTGGGTGGAGCTGGCGCTGGAATGGCTGGGAGAAACCTTTGATTTCGATTTGAAGTAAAACCTCTCACCGTTCTATCCCGCGGATGCGGGCGTGTCGCGGAGCTCCCCTCGGCAGGGGGTTAAAGATTGGTTCTGATAAAAATTCACAAAGAAACCGTTGATTTGTCACGGCGGCTGCCGTATACTGGTCAGCGGAGACAAACAGGAATGAGGGAATGAATATGGAAACCAAGATCTCGGTCAAAGATTTGATGATGCAGGCGTTTCTCACCGGCTGGGAGCTCTCGGATAAGAGCATCTCCCAGGACGAGTATCTGCAGAGCTCCATTGATGTGATCGAAGTGCTGCAGGTGGAACCGGAAAATGTCTACGCCGAGGAGGGCCTTGGCCTGCCAGACGGCGAAGAAGTGGACCATCTGGATGACCTGCTCCGTGCCGACGGCCAGTGGTTGTATTACGGCGTGGAGGAAGAAAACTTCTTCCTTATCCAGTGGTACCCGGATGTGGAGTCCGCCAACGCAAAGCTGGCAGAGCTGGAAGCCATGGGCGACGGCAGCAAGCAGTATCTGGTGGATTTCAGCCTCAAGCGGGAGAACCCCACGCGGGCCGAGAACTTTGGAAACTCCAACCCTGTGCAGCTCCGGTCCTGAAAACCTCTCAGCCTCGCTGACGCTCGCCAGCCGTTCCCCTTTCGGCACTTGCGTGCCACCTCCCCGGCCGGGGGAGTCTTTCCTGCCAGGGGAGCCCTTGGCAAAGAGGTTTTGTTTTCGATGAAATTGATTTGTGTTTGATGGCAAACGTGCCGGACTGCCAAAGCCTCTCCTGACAGGAGAGGTGGCATCGAGCGAAGCGAAGATGACGGAGAGGTTAGGAGGAGATGTTGCATGCAGCTTTCTGAATTGGAACGGGGACGGCTTGCCGCCATCCTGGAAACATATGACCGGCACCCGGAAGTGCAGCGGATGCGGGAGTTTATCCAGCATGGCGATGTGACGACCTACCAGCACTGCAAAAACGTGGTGCTGGTCAGCTTCTGGCTCAACCGCCGCTTTCATCTGGGGGCCGATGAGACCTCTCTGGCGGTGGGAGCTTTCCTGCACGATTTTTATTTGTACGATTGGCACAAGCGCAAAAGTTTCCGGGGGCTGCGCCGTCTGTTTGAGATGCACGGCTTTTCCCACCCGGGGTCTGCCTGCGTGAATGCCCGTAATTATTTCCAGATCACCAAAAAGGAGCAGAACATCATCCAGAGCCACATGTGGCCGTTGACGTTCCGCCACATGCCAACCTGCCGCGAGGCGGTCATCGTCTGTCTGGCCGACAAATACTGTGCTGTGGTGGAGAGCATGTTCCAGCGCGCCCGGGTGGCCGACGCGGATGCTCCGGACAATGAGTGGTAAGAAAGGACGTAAAACCAATGTCTCAGGAAATTACAAAAGAACAGATCGCAGCCTTTGACGCCGATTTCAGCGCCCAGCGCGCCAACCGCGTGGCCATGAACGCCGTGACGAACAACGGCCTGCTGGCTTCCGCCATCCGCCGCGAGGCTGTGGAGCAGGATGTCCATGAATACTCCATCAGCCTGGAGCAGGGCGAGATCTGCAACCAGAAGCAGAGCGGCCGCTGCTGGATGTTTGCGGCCCTCAACACCCTGCGCTATCAGGTGATGAAGAAGTACGACCTCAAGACCTTTGAGCTCTCGCAGGCCTACCTCTTTTTCTGGGATAAGCTGGAAAAATCCAACTACTTCCTCGAGAGCATCCTCGACACGCTGGACGAGCCCGCCAATGGCCGTCTGGTGTCCTATCTGCTGATGGCCCCTGTGAACGATGGTGGCCAGTGGGATATGCTCTGCAATCTGATCGAGAAGTACGGCGTGGTGCCCAAGACCGCTTACCCCGAGTCCAAGGCTTCTTCCGGCAGCCGCGAGATGGATATGACGCTGACCGAGAAGCTGCGGGAGGATGCCTGCATCCTGCGCAAGCTGCACAAGGAGGGCAAGAACCTGGACGAGCTGCGCGCCCACAAGACCCGGATGCTGGGCGAGATCTACCGCCTGCTCTGCATCTGCCTGGGCGAGCCTCCCAAGACCTTTACCTTTGAGTACCGCGATAAGAACAACAACTTCCACCGTGAAGAGGGCCTGACCCCCAAGAGCTTCTTTGAAAAGTATGTAGGCGTTGACCTGAGCGACTATGTCAGCCTCATCAATGCTCCCACCGAGGATAAGCCCTACGGCCGCAGCTACACCGTGCAGTACCTGGGCAACGTGAAAGAGGGCAGCGCCGTGCGCTACCTCAACCTGCCCATCGAAGAGCTGAAGAAGGCTGCCATCGCCAGATGAAAGACGGCCAGCCCGTCTGGTTCGGCTGCGATGTGGGCAAGCACTCCGAGCGGGATTCCGGCATCATGGATCTCGACATCCGCGGTCTGGAAGATCTGTTGGATACCCGGTTCACCATGACCAAAGCCGAGCGCCTGGACTATGGCCAGAGCCTGATGACCCATGCCATGGTCTTCCAGGGCGTCAATCTGGATGAGAACGGCAAGCCCAACCGCTGGCGTGTGGAGAACAGCTGGGGTAAGGAGCCGGGCAAGGACGGTTACTACCTGATGACCGACCGCTGGTTTGATGAGTACATGTATCAGGTCGTGGTCAACAAAAAGTACCTGACCGCCGAGCAGATCGCTGCCTACGAGGCAGAACCCATCGCTCTGGAGCCCTGGGACCCCATGGGCTCTCTGGCTGTGGTGCGATAAATGCGGGGAATGACCTGTAAAGTAAAAATACAGTACAGATAAAAAATACCACTGTGCGTCAAAACGTGCACAGTGGTATTTTTGCTTGTGTGGCTTATAATTTTTTGTATCCCGTCGGCTCGTCCTCTTTGCAGCGGTGCTCCATCAAAAATGTATCCAGCCAGCGGCCATGGCAGTCGCGGGCAATGCGTTCCCGCCGCCCCACCAGACGGAAGCCGCACTTGGCGTGCAGGCGGCGGCTGGCCTCGTTGTCCTGCAATACGGTGGATTGCAGGGTCCAGTAGCCAGACGCATCGGCAGCGTTGCACAGAGCCGTGAGCAGGTGGAAGCCGACGCCCCGGCCCCGGAACTGCTCGCCCACATAGATGCTCACTTCCACCACGCCCCGGTAGCACCAGCGGGGGTCTACCCGGTGCAGGGCGGCCCAACCGGCTACCACGCCGTCGTCCAGCACCACCAGACGGCAGTCCTTGGTGTGGGAGGCGTCCCATGCGGTATAAGGCGGGCAGGTGGTCTGGAACGTGGCATGTTCCGTGGCGATCCCCTCTAAATAGATTTTGGATACATACGGCCAGTCTTCCGCAGTCATGGGCCGTGTCGTGATCTCACTCATACTTCTTTCCCTGATTTCTCACGCAATTCCAAAAGAGCTCTCCTGCCATGGAGAGATGCTTTTTCAATATGGCAAGTATAGCAAATTTCGCCTCAAAGCACAACACTCAGACAAGGCCGGGGCGTGGGCATCGCAGCCCAGGATGCAGATTTGTTTTGACAATACAGGCGGTTGTGATACAATAGAAGAAATCAACCGCTGTCGGACAGGCTCCTATTATAGACCTCTTTGGCAAAAAACGCAATCACTGTGGGACCTGTCGGCTCCGGTATCGTACCGGAAAAGGAGAACACACGGGAATGAAACTGAAACGGGTCCTTGCGAGCGCACTGTTACTGGCCACCCTGCTCACCCTGCCGGCACGGGCAGCCCAGGCATCTGGAGCAAAAGGGGAGGCCAACATCACACCGGACACTCCCATGGCCAAGATCCGGTCGAACCTCAGCGTCATGGGGGCGGGGCTGTATACTTACAATCAGGAGCAGGACACCCCCCGGGATATCCGCAAGTGGAAAGATACCACCCTGCGGGAGTATGTCAACGATTACACCGCTGAGGACTGCGCCAAGGGCCTGAACCGGATGATCGAAAACTACAACTCCGGCATCCAGATCACCTATAAGCTCTACACGGACGAGGAGATCGCCGCCGTGCCCACCCGCCAGAAAGCGGAGATCTATTATTTCCCGGGCAGTGATCCCGGCGGCAAGTTCGTGCTGGTCATCGGCGGCAACGCCATCCACACCAGCGCCGAGATGCGTGAGGGTGTTTCCACGGCGGAGTGGCTCAACGAGCTGGGCTACACCTGCTTTGTGCTGCGGTACCGCATTGGCGATCAGGCGGCAGACAACGCCCCGCTGGAAGATGTGAGCCGGGCCGTGCGGTACATCACCGAGCACGCGGAACAGTTCCATGTTCAGCCCGAGGACTACGCGGTGCTGGCCTATTCCTCCGGCGGGCAGATCGCCGGCCTGTTTGCTTCTGATTCCGACACGCTGGGCTACAAGGCCTATGGCGTGAGCAAGCCGGGCGCTCTGCTGCTGGGCTACCCCGTCAACAACTTCTTTGAGCTGAAACCCGTCTGGGGCCTCCTCATTGACCCTTACGCCGACGGCCCCCGCTACTTCGACTACAATGTTTCCGATTACATCACACCGGATTACCCGCCCGTCTACCATTGGTATGGCAAAAACGATGTGACCCTGGCTAAGATGTACACCCCGGCGCAGGGCCGTGTCATTGAGAAAGCACTGGTAAAAAACGGCGTGCCCCACATCTTCCATCACTATAATAATGCACCTCACAAGATCGGCCCGGGCCGCGGCACCGACGCGGAGGGCTGGATCACCGAGGCGGTCGCGTTCTGGGAGAGCCAGACCGCTGCCAAAGCGGCGGACACAGCCGCGTAACTCCCGGCAAATTTTTGAAAAAGGGTGTGAACTTTGTGAAACCAAGCGCATGTCTTGCCAGCCTGGCGCTGGCCGCAATGCTGGCGCTCCCGGCTATGGCGCAGGAGCCTATTACCCCACAGACCACCATGCGGGAGATCCGCCAGAACCCCGCCGTTCAGGCGTCCGGCCTCTATACCGACATCCACACCTGGGAGCGGGACCTGGCCTGGTTCAAGAATGCCCACAACAATGAGACGCTGGAAGAGGTGGTGGGCAGCGGCTCTGCCGCCAGCTGCGCGGCGGGGCTGAACCTGCTGATACAGAACTACGAGTCTGGCACCCAGATCACCTATAAGCTCTACTCGCCGGAGGAGATCGCCGCCCAGCCCAGCCGGGACCACGCCGAGCTGTATTATTTCCCGGCGGATACCCTCAACGCCCGGTATGCCGTGGTGCTCTCGGGCAACGCGCTCTACTACAGCGGCGAGCTTCGGGGCGGCGTGTCCACGGCCTGGGAGCTGCACGAGCAGGGTTACGCGGTGTTTGTTCTGCGGTATCGTATTGGCAGGGAGGCGGGCAACAACGCTCCCATGGACGACCTGGGCCGGGCTATCCAGTTCATCACGGCCAACGCCGAGACGTTCGGCGTCCAGCCGGAGGGCTACGCACTGCTGGGGTATTCCTCCGGCGGGCAGATCGCCGGGGTGTTTGGCGATGCGGAAAAGGGCTGGCAGAAGTACAACGTGCCCAAACCCGGGGCGCTGCTGCTGGCGTACCCCATCAACAACTTCTGGCTGGCAAAGCCCGCCTACACGGCCCTTCTGGACGTGGACGACTGGATGCAGAAACACTATTATGATTACACGCTCTCCAAGCTCATTGCACCGGATTACCCGCCGGTGTTCCTGTGGTACGGCAAGAGCGACCGCATTTTGAAGCTGTTCGGGTTCGATCAGCAGGGGCCTGCCCTCCAGAGTGCTCTGGAGATCGACGGTGTGCCCCACGAGGAAAAGGTATATGAAGACGTAGGCCACGGCATTGGCATTGGGCTTGGCACCGACGCAGAGGGCTGGCTGAACGCTGCTGTGGCATTCTGGAAGAAAGTAACCTGAGATTTTTATGAGAGGGGAAAGAAAATATGAACACAAGAGATTTGAACGAAACGCTCCGCAGCCTGAACGTGGGCCTGCCCGACGATGTGGAGCGGCTGAAAGCGGCCGGGTACTACGAGGAGGCCATTGCCCGCATCGACGCCTACCTTGCTGAGGACTGGACCATGACCCAGAACAGCCCCTACAGCCAGGGCCTGTGCCCCCACATGGATGTCCAGCCCGAGAACCCCACCCCCCACGGGGTGGACGTTCTGCGGGACGCTATGATCGCCCAGCGGGAGATCATGCGGCGGATCCCGGCGGAGTACACCTGGAGCAAGGCGGACGCCATTGCCGAGATGCAGCGCCGGGTAAAAGATTTTACGCCGGAAGAGTTTGAGATGCTGGACCGGGAAAACCGGATGGACTGGCGCTTTGTGGAGGGGGAGAAGCGGTATCAGAACCGTTTTGCTTCCACGCTGATCGCCACCCATGCAGACCTTGCCCGGCGGCAGATCGACCCGCCCGCCCAGCAGGACAGCGAGAAAGAGCGCTGCCGCCGTCTGCATGAGAAGATGGCGGAGCAGGGCAGCGCCAGCGCCCGCATCACCCTGAAAGCCAGTGTTGGCATGTCGGACGAGGCCTTTGCCGCCGCCCTTGCCAAGGCCAAGGCTGAGGGCCGGGACGCGGTGCATGTCCGCGCCTGGCTGCCGCTGCCCGCTGCCTGCCTCTCCCAGAGTGACATCGAGCTGGAGGAGTTCACCGAGGAACCGACGGTCATTGCCCCGGAAAACGCTCCTCAGCGCACCGTCTGCTGGGAGGCCGACCTCACCGAGAACCGCAGTTTCGGCGTCCAGTACAGCTACCGCAACACGGCAGTTTACACGGACCCCTCTGATACGCCCTCTGCCCCGGAGCAGCCGGATTTTGACACCGAGGAGCAGCCCTCCCACATTGTCTTCACGCCTTACATCAAGGCGCTGGCGGCCCAGCTCACGGCAGGCATCACCGACCCCATGGAAAAGGCAAAGCGCATTTACGATTACGTCACGCTGAATGTGCGCTACCACTACCAGCCGAGCTACTTTATCCACGAGTCCCTGCCGGAACACTGCGCCCGGGACCGCCGGGGCGACTGCGGCATCATGTCAGTCACGTTCATCACCCTCTGCCGCGCGGCAGGCATCCCGGCCCGCTGGCAGAGCGGTCTCTATGTCACCCCCGATGAAGTGGGCTGCCACGACTGGGCCATGTTCTATGTGGCCCCCAAGGGCTGGCTGTATGCGGATTGCTCTTTCGGTGCCTCCATGGCGCGCCGGGGCGACGAAACGCTCCGCCAGCACTATTTTGGCAATCTGGATCCCGACCGCATGGTGGCCAACAGCGTGTTTGCAGCGCCGTTCACACCGCCCATGCTGGGCTTCCGGGCCGACCCCTGCGATAACCAGACCGGTGAGGTGGAAGCGGACGGCGTAGGCCTCTACGGCGACGAGACCGTCTCCTCCAAAGAGCTGGTCCAGTATATTGAAGAGTAAAAATAAGAGCAAAAAGCTCTCTCTGAGAGAGCGGACACGGTAGCGCCTGAGAGGGCGAGGCCGCTGAAATAAATCCCGAAACACAGCGATACGATGTCTTTGGCAAAACAGAGCGCTCGTATCGCTGTCTGTTTTGAGGGGATACTACAGGAGAATATCAATGGAATTTCTGGCAATGTTATATACCGTGCTTCTGGTGGCCATCTGCCTGATGCTGGCCCTGCTGCTCTACCGCGGCAACAAGCCCCGGCGGGGCGGGGAAGACACCGAGGAGCTCAAGCAGTGGCTTACCCAGCAGCTGGAAGCCCAGGCCAAATCCTTTGAGCAGAAGCAGGCTGCTATGGCGGAGCAGAACTATACCGCCATCCGCAGCGTGAGCGAAACGCTGCAGACCGCCGTGCAGAACATGAGCAGCACCCTGGCCCAGGGCCAGAGCGGCCAGCAGCAGATCTTGACCCAGCGGCTCCAGAGCCTGGAAGCGGCCAACACCCAGAAGCTGGAAGAGCTGCGCAAGACCCTGGCCGACAGCATGACCGCCCTGCAGGCGGAGAACACCCGCAAACTGGATGAAATTCGCCATACGGTGGACGAGCAGTTGCAGGACGCGCTGCAAAAGCGGGTGAGCGAGAGCTTCAAGGCGGTCAACGAGCAGCTGGAGCAGGTGTACAAGGGTCTGGGCGAAATGCAGTCCCTGGCGGCGGACGTCGGCGGGCTGAAGCAGGTGCTCTCGGGCGTCAAGACCCGCGGCATCCTGGGCGAGATCCAGCTGGGGGCCATCCTGGAGGAGATTCTGGCCCCGGAGCAGTATGATACCAACGTGGCCACCATCCCGGGCAGCACCCAGCGGGTGGAGTACGCCATCAAGATGCCCGGTGTGGATGGCAGCACCGTCTGGCTCCCCATTGACTCCAAGTTCCCCGGGGATACTTACGCCCACTTACAGGACGCCCAGGCTTCCGGCGATGCTGCTGCCGTGGAGAACGCCCGCCACGCGCTGGAACTCGTTCTCCGCAGCGAGGCAAAAGACATCCGCGAGAAATACGTGGAGCCGCCTTACACCACGGCATTCGGCATCCTGTTCCTGCCCTTTGAGGGCCTGTATGCCGAGGTGGTCAATGCCGGGCTTTTGGAAGTGTTGCAGCGGGATTATCAGGTCAACGTGGCAGGCCCCAGCACCATGGCGGCGCTGCTCAACAGCCTGCAGATGGGCTTCAAGACCCTTGCCATCCAGAAGCGCTCCGGCGAGGTCTGGCAGCTGTTGGGTGCGGTGAAGACCGAGTTTGATAAGTTCGGACAGGGGCTTTCCAAGATGCAGCAGCGCCTTCGCCAGACAGATGAAGAGCTGGACAATCTCATTGGCGTGCGCACCCGGGCCATCAGCCGGAAGCTGCGCGGCGTCCAGAGCCTGGATGAAGCCAGCGCGGCCACCCTGCTGGAGCTGGATACCGAGCCGGGCCGCCCGGTGACGGCTCGTTTGCCGGGAGATCATGAGGAGGATGCACGTTGAGGAGAAAGCTCCCCGCGAGCCGCCCAAAAAAGCTGCCTCTTGCGAAAATTTTAACGTTGTGTTATACTGAGAACAGTTCCTAAAAAAACAATGGCCAAACGGCCCCTGAATAAAACAAAATCAAAGGAGAAACTTGCCATGAGCGTGAAACATATCAGCAGTGCGATTCTCGGTGTGGGTGTGGATGATACCACCATTGATCTGTTCGAGAGCCAGTACCCGGTCCCCACCGGCGTCAGCTATAACTCTTATGTCATTCTGGATGAGAAGACCACGATCTTGGATACCGTGGATCACCGTGCCACGGAGGAGTGGCTGGCGAACGTCACCGAGGCACTGGACGGCCGCAAGCCGGAGTATCTTATTGTCTCCCACATGGAGCCGGACCACGGTGCCAACATTGCAAAGCTGGCGGCCCTTTACCCGGAGATGAAAGTGGTGGGCAACGCCAAGACCTTCCTGTATATGGATCAGTTCTTCGGCCCGGAGGCGGTTGCCAAAGACCGCCGTGTGACCGTAAAGGACGGCGAAAGCCTGAATCTGGGCAGCCACACCCTGACTTTCGTGTTCGCACCCATGGTCCACTGGCCGGAGGTCATGGTGAGCTATGAGTCCAGCGAGAAAGTCCTCTTCTCCGCCGATGGCTTTGGCCGCTTCGGCGCTGTGGCGAAGTTCGACGAGAAGGCCGACTGGGCCAGCGAGGCCCGCCGCTACTACCTGAACATCGTGGGCAAGTACGGCCCGCAGGTGCAGGCTCTGCTGAAAAAGGCTGCCGCGCTGGACATCAAGACCATCTGCCCGCTCCACGGCCCCGTCCTCACCGGCGACCTTGGCAAGTACCTGAACTACTACGATATGTGGTCCAGCTACAAGCCGGAGGAGCCGGAGAAGATTCTGGTCGCCAGTGCCTCCATCCACGGCCACACCCGCTCCGCTGCCCACATCCTGGCCGAGAAGCTCCGCGCCAAGGGTGCCAAGGTGGTGGAGATGGATTTGACCCGCACCGATGTCTCCTACGCCGTCACCGAAGCCTTCCGCTGCGGCAAGACCGTTCTGGCCTGCGCCACCTATGACGGCTTCCTCTTCCCGCCGATGGAGGCTCTGCTGACCCACCTCAAGACCAAGAACTTCCAGAACCGCACCGTCGGCCTGATGGAGAACGGCACCTGGCTCCCATGGCGGCCAAACTCATGCGGGCCGAGCTGGACGGCATGAAAAACATGACCGTCTGTGATGCTGTCGTTACCATCCGCTCTGCTGTCAATGCCGCTGCGGAGGCGCAGATGGACGCTCTGGCAGAAGAACTGGTGAACAAGTAAAAATCAAAGAATAACAAAAAACAAGGAGATTTCCAACAGCTTACGGGGAATCTCCTTGTTTTTTGTCGCTGGCTATGTTACACTGAAGCTGCCGCTGAAAGGCGGCTGGACACTGCACATGAGGCAGGCGGTTTGGCCCTCGACCCCGAAAGGGGGTGAGAGAATGCCGATCACTTTGACGTTCCATCTGTTTGGACTCACGTTCACACTGCGGATCAAAAAGTAAAACCGCCACCTCGGCCAAGGTGACGGTTTTCAAAATAAAACTCTAAACCTTTGAGGGACAACCGCTTGTCGCAGTGTCCATCTCTGAGTTTATTATAGCGCACCCTCCCATTTCTGTCAAGCAGAGGAGGGTGCGCTTTTTGTATCAGGAACGTGCTTTTTTCAAAAGTGGAAGTCCACTTGCAGCCACCAGCAGCCCCAGCACCACGAGCCCGGCACCGGCCTGCCCAAAGGCATCGCCCACGGCGCCCACGAGAGGGCTGGCAGGGATCATGAGCAGGCTGTAGGCCATGCCGTCCACACTGATGAGGGTGGCGCGCTGGTCACTGGGGATGTTGTCGTTCAGCATCCGGTCCTCATGGAGGCTCCAGGCTTCCAGAGAACCCTGCACCAGCATACAGCCAAAGATGCTGCCCAGCGCAGGGGCCGTGCCGACCAGTACACACCCGACTCCGCAGAGGAGAGCGCAGATGGTGTAGAACCGCCGCAGACGGCGAGGGTGCAGCCGCCTGCCAACCTCCGTGCCCAGCATGGCGGCAAGTCCGCTGAGCAGTAGAGGTAAAAAGAGCAGAGCAGTGGGCCAGCCCAGCTCCACAAGGCGCTGCTGGACGAACATCTTGGTCAGGTAGCTGGGCACGCAGATAACGGCAGCGGAGACGATGAGCTTTGCCGCCAGCGGGCAGGAGCGCAGGACTTTGATGCTGTCCTTTACCAGCTGGACGAGCTGCCCGGGTAAATCGCGGAGCGCCTGCTTTTCCCGGCTGGCCTGTGCTTCGGTGACGATGGGCTCTTCCATCAGGGCAGTGGCGAGGGTTCCGGTACACTCAAAGGCGGCGCTCAGCAGGTAGAAGCCGGAAAAGCGCAGAAAACGCTCCAGTGTGCTGGCGAGGGAGCCGATGGCCGTGGCCAGCAGAGTGATCTGGGAACAGTTGGCGGATACTTTGAGGTAGTCGTCGGTTTTGCCGCACTGCTTGAGGCTGTCGTAGGTCAGGGCTGAAAAAGTGCCGGTAAACATGGCGTTGGCCAGTGCATACAGGCCCATGGCCACGCAGATAGAGAACAGGTCCGGCGCAAAGGCCATCAGCAGGTTATAGAGCACGACGCACACGCCACCGACCACAAGCGTCTTTTTGCGGCCAAGCAGATCGGCCGCCATGCCGCTGGGTACCTCGCACAGGAGGCTGATGATGTGGAACACACTCTCGCAAAGCCGATCTCCCAGAGGGAAAAGCCCCGGGCCGCCAGCAGCGCCACCCACACGGCATCGGTGATGCGCAGGCCGGTAAAGAAATAATTGGTATATAAACAGGCAAGCTGCTTTTTTAAATTCATGGGGAACACCTTTCCTATCATAACAAAGAAATGTGCGCCCTTTTTCCGATTTTCGGCAAAACAAAAACGCCCCATAGCAAAGCTACGCGGCGCTGAAAATCATGCTCCACGCTTTGCTGAAAGAGAGAAAAGGGTACACTTCGAGCCAGAACTGCATAAAATTTGCTTAAAAATTAAAAAGCAAACGCATTCCGGGCCATACCGTGTACCTCTCTTTCTGCAAACTGTATGTTAAGACTACCATAGACGGAGCCAAAAGGCAAGCAAAAACGCCAATTTCCCGGAAAATAGCCGCCCGCACTTGCAAATGGGGCAAAAGTGTGCTAAGATAACTCATGGTTATCAACACCAACAAACCTGAATACCTCGAAACGCAGCGACGGAGAAAGTACGCACGCAGTTCCACAGCAAAGAGAGAAGCTTCACCGGCTGAAAGGGCTTCCGCGTGGGTGTGTGCTGAAGTTCGCTCCTGAGCGGCCTGCGTGAACGGCTGGAAAGCTTACTAGCACAGGACGGCACGCCCCGTTACGGCGTTTGAGAGCCGCTGAGAGCTATTTGCGCTTTCGGGCGGAAACCGGGTGGTACCGCGGAGTGAAATTACAGCGCTTCGTCCCTTTTGCTTGGAGCTTGGCTTTGAGCAGGGGACGGGGCGCTTTTGTTTTGCCCCGCTTTGACAACACGAACACGAGAAGGAGAGAACATCCATGCAAGCAATGATCGACGAGCTGGCAAAACAGGCCGAAGCTGCCTTGAGCCAGGTCTCTTCCAAGGAAACGCTGGCAACTTTCTGGCAGGAGTACCTCAGCAAAAACGGTAAGATCCCTGCCCTGATGAAAATCTGCGCTCTGTCGCGCCCGAAGAGCGTCCTGCCATGGGCAAGATCATCAACGAGCTCAAGCAGAAAGTGCAGGCGGACTATGACGCCGCTGCCGAGAAAGTCAAGCAGGCAGAGCTGGCTGCCCGCAACGCGGCCGAGACGGTGGACATCACCCTGCCCGCCAAGACCCGCACCGTGGGCGGCCTGCACCCCCTGACGCTGGTCACCAACCAAATCATTGATGTCTTCTCCGGCATGGGCTTTGCCGTGGCCGATGCCCCGGAGATCGAGGATGATGACCACAACTTCACTCGCCTGAATGTCCCCAAGGATCACCCCGCCCGCGATATGCAGGATACGTTCTATCTGTCCGATGAGTTCCTGCTCCGCACCCAGACTTCCGGCGGCCAGATCCGCACCATGGACAGCCAGAAACCTCCCATCAAGGTCCTCATCCCGGGCCGCGTCTTCCGTTCCGACTCCGACGCCACCCACAGCCCCATGTTCCATCAGATGGAAGGTCTGGTCGTGGACAAGGGCATCACTCTGGGCGACCTGCAGGGCGCGCTGAACACCTTTGTGCAGAAGCTGTTCGGCAAGGATACCCGCACCCGTCTGCGCCCCTCTTACTTCCCGTTCACCGAGCCCAGCGTTGAGGTCGATGTCAGCTGCTTTGAGTGTGGCGGCAAGGGCTGCCCCCTGTGCAAGCACACCGGCTGGATCGAAGTCCTGGGCGGCGGTGTTGTCAACCGCAAGGTGCTGGAGAACTGCAACATTGACCCGGACGAGTACTCCGGCTTTGCATTTGGCATCGGCATCGAGCGTATCGCCATGCTGAAGTACGGCATCAACAACATCGGCTTGATGTTTGAGAATAACCTGCAGTTCCTCAAGCAGTTCCACGAATAAGAGGGGAGAGAGCAAACAATGAAAGTACCTTTCAGTTGGTTAAAAGAACTTGTCGATATCGACGTCACCGCCCAGGAATTGGAAGAACGCCTCTTCTCCTGCGGCTTTGAGGTCGAGGAGCTGATCCCGCTGGATGCAGGCATCAGCAAGGTCGTGGTCGGTAAGATCACCTCCATGGAAAAGCAGGAGGGCACTCACCTGACCAAGTGCGTGGTGGACTGCGGCGAGTATGGCCACGAGATCCACATCAGCACCGGCGCCGCAAACATGAAAGTGGGCGACTGCGTCCCCGCCGCCCTGGATGGTTCCACCCTGCCCGGCGGCATCAAGATCAAGGCCCGCAAGATGCAGGGCGTGGAGTCCAACGGCATGCTCTGCTCCGGCGAGGAGCTGGGCCTGAACGATGATCTGTTCCCGGGCGCTGAGGTCTACGGCCTGCTCATCCTGCCGGAGGATTCCGTTCCCGGCACGGACATTGCTCCGGTCGTCGGCCTGGATGACTATATCTTTGATATCTCCATTACCGCAAACCGCCCGGATTGCCAGTCCGTGCTGGGCATTGCCCGCGAAGTAGCGGCCATCCTCGGCAAGCCCCTCCACATGCCTGCCATGGATTACAAGGCTGTCTGCGAGCCGGACGCACCCATCACCGTCAAGGTGGAAGCTCCGGACCTGTGCCCCCGCTACATGGCACACTATGTCCGCAACATCCGAATGGGTGAGTCTCCCCGCTGGATGAAACGTCACCTGGCTCTGTGTGGTCTGCGCTCCATCAGCAACGTGGTCGATATCACCAACCACACCCTGCTGGAAATGGGTCAGCCCATGCACGCCTTTGACCTGAACAAGGTCGGCAGCCGTACGATTGATGTCCGCCGCGCTCACGAGGGCGAGAAGATCGTCACCCTGGATGAGAAAGAGTTCACCCTCAATCCCAACAATCTGGTCATCTGCGATGCGGAGAAGCCCGTCTGCCTGGCTGGCATCATGGGCGGTGCAAACTCCGGGATGGATGAGAATACCACCAGCCTGCTGTTCGAGTGCGCTACCTTTGCGCGCGATTCTGTCCGTAAGACCAGCCGCGCTCTGGGCCAGAACAGCGATTCTTCCGCCCGCTACGAAAAGGGCGTGGACCGCCACTCTCCGGAGCTGGGCCTTGCCCGTGCTCTGCACCTGATCCAGGAGCTGGACTGCGGCGATATCACCACGCTGGAATTTGACCTGACCGATGGCCGTCCCATTGAGCGGAAGCACATCGTCACCACTCCGGCCAAGATCTGCGGCGTGCTGGGCATCACCGTCCCGGACCAGACCATGATCGATATTCTCCGGCGTCTGGAGTTCACGGTGGACGTGCAGGCGGATGGCAGCTGGGACGTCTCTGCACCTCTGTACCGTGAGGACGTGGACGGCTTCCCCGATCTGGCGGAAGAGGTCATCCGTGAGTATGGCTACGACCACATTGTGCCCACATTCCTGAACACCGCTGCTGTTACCAACGGCGGTCTGAACTACGAGCAGAAGCAGCAGCTCAAGACCAAGCGCCTGCTGGCTGCCCAGGGCTTCTATGAGGCGTCCACCCTGGCATTCTACTCCAACGCGGAGCTGGATATGCTCCACATTCCGGAGGATGATGCTGCCCGTAAGGCTATCCGCATCCTCAACCCCATCAGCGAGAACCTCTCCATCATGCGCACCCTGCTCACGCCGTCCATGCTGAATGTCATCGTGGACAACCTGAAAAAAGGCAACAATGAGGGCCGCCTGTTTGAGATGGCACCGGTCTATCTGGCCAAAGAACTGCCCATCAACGAGCATCCCCACGAGCGCCAGACTCTCTGCATCGGCGCATTCGGCCCGGAGGAGGATTTCTTCACGGTCAAGGGTGCCATGGAGGCACTGGCAGCAGGCTTTGGTCTGAGCTTTGAGTATAAGCGCGAGAGCACTCCGTGGCTGCACCCCGGCATCAGCGCCGCTGTGTACTGCAACGGCAAGCGTCTGGGCGTGTTCGGTAAGCTCTCCAATGAGATCAATGGTGAGCTGGAGATCGCAAAGGAGCAGAAAGACAGCCAGAACATCTATCTGGGTGAACTGGACTATGAAGCCCTGATGTCCTGCGTGGATGGAGAGCTGCGTTATCAGCCCCTCAGCCCCTATGCATCGGTCAAGCGCGATCTGGCACTGGTCTGCGATGAGGCTGTTACCTGTGGCGAGATCGAGGAGACCATCAAGAAGGCCAGCCCGCTCATCACGGAAGTCAAGCTGTTCGATATTTACCGCGGTGCAAACCTCGGCGAGGGCAAGAAGAGCATGGCATTCTCTCTGACCTTGTCTGACCCTGCTGCGGAAGTTTCTGCGGAGCAGGTGGAGCGCACCGTCAAGAAAGTGCTGGGCAACCTGAAATTCAAGCTGGGCATTGAGATCCGTTAAGGATAAACTGTCTTATCCTATAAAGTAATATAAGCAAAAGACCGTCTGTGCATTGCATGGGCGGTCTTTTTGCGTTAAAAGATGGAACCACGGCGGAGGGCATTCCATTGGGAAAACGCTCTTGGAGACATTTAGGTGAGTACATTTCAGATGAATGCAAAAAAACTTGAAAAAAGCAGCAGAAAAGTGTTGACAAGAGGCCCGGTGTGTGGTATTATACTTGAGCGCCAAGCGCTGAGGCAAAAGAATGACTTCCAAAGCCTCAGCAGGAAGCCCTTGAAAAGAACCAATAGACGTTAAGAAATCCCAAAGAGATTTGAGAGATTTTGAAACATCTAAGTTCAGAACGTTCAAAAGCTTCTGAAAAAAAGAGCTTGACAAAAAATCACTTCTGTGGTAAAATAATCAAGTCGTCAGCCGGTCGGCTGAGGCGCACAGGACCTTGAAAATTGAACAATATCGAAAAACTTGTAACGGAACCTATTGAGTGTTGGAAAAACACTTTAAACAATTCCAAACAAAGTAATTCACACAGGATGCAAGCGATTGCGTGCTGAGCGAAGAGAGATTTAACACTTTTAAGTGATAAATATCATTTATAAAGAGTTTGATCCTGGCTCAGGACGAACGCTGGCGGCGCGCCTAACACATGCAAGTCGAACGAGAGAGAGGGAGCTTGCTTCCTTGATCGAGTG
>NZ_QTVP01000060.1:0-2267 GCF_003460645.1 Faecalibacterium sp. OF04-11AC
CCGGGGGGAGGTGGCACGAAAGTGCCGAAAGGGGAGTGGCTGGCGAGCGAAGCGAGACTGAGAGGTTTTCATGTTAAAATTCGTGTTAGGCGGCTCCGGCAGCGGCAAGACAACCCTGCTGTACCAGCGCGTCAAGGCCCGGGCCGAGGCAGGGCAGCGCAGCATCCTGCTGGTGCCGGAACAGTTTACTTCCTCCACAGAGGGCCGCATTTACCGGGAACTGGGGGACAGCCTCTCCGGGCTGGTGGAGAGCTTTTCGTTCACCAGCCTGGCCGAGAAGATCCTCTCCACCGAGGGCGGCGCGGCGGTGCAGACCCTCTCGGATGCCGGGCGGACAGTGCTGGTCCGCCGCGCGCTGGAAGAGCTGCAGGACAATGTGCACTATTACTACCGCCACCGCCGCTCGGCGGCGTTCTGCCAGATGGCGGCGGAGACCATTGACGAGCTCAAGAGCGCGGGCCTTTCCGGACAGCAGCTCTATGCGCTGGCCCGGAACTGCGGCACGGAGAGCGGCAAACTCAGCGAGCTGGCCTCATCTTCCAGGGGTATGAAACGCTGCTGGCCCACACCGGCATGGACCCGGCGGACCGGCTGGAGCTGGCTGCCGACCGGCTGGAAGCGGCACTGGCGGCGGGAAAGCTGCCGGAGTTTTTGCGGGACCGGGCGGTCTTTGTAGATGAATTTGATACGTTCAACGCCCCCAAAAAGAGGCTGATGGGGGCGATGCTGGCGGCATTGCCCATGGTAACGGTGGCCTTGTGCGATGACGGGACCCCGTTGCAGCCGGAAGATCTGAGTTTGTTCTCCGGGGCCAAGCAGGTGGCGGCACAGCTGCGCCAGCTGGCCCGAAAAAACGGGGCGGAAGTAGCCGTGCCGGAGCTGCTGCGGAAAGACCTCCGCCATCAGGATGCCCCGGCGCTGGCGGCTGTGACCCGTCTGCTGGAAACAGGCCGCTGTGAACCTCTGTCCCCGGAAACGGCCGACGGGTTGTACCTGTTTGCCGCCCCCAGCCGGGAGGAAGAAGCCAGGGCAGCGGCGGGAGCCATCCGCCGCCTGATGCGGCAGGGGGTCCGCTGCGGGAAGATCGCCGTGGTCTGCCGCGACATTGCAAAGTACCGGGCCGCCGTGCGGTATGAGTTCCGGATGGCGGACATTCCCCTCTACTGCGATGAGCCTACCACGCCGGAGTTCAGCGCCCCGGCCACCGCCGTGCGAGCCCTGCTGGCTCTGACCCGGGGAGCGGAGCTCACCGAGCAGCTGACCACCCTGGCCAAGACCGGCCTGTGCAGCCTGACCGAGGAAGAGGTCTGCGCGTTGGAAAACTACGCCTATACCTGGGCCCCCAATGCGGCGGCCTGGCGGGAGGAGTTTACCAAAAATCCCAGGGGCTTTGGCGATATGGAACCCACCGAGGAGGATACTGCCAACCTGGCCCGGGCCGAGAAAGCCCGTGCCCTGCTGGTGGGGGCCGTGGACACCCTGCGGGGCAAGCTGCGCTCCGCCAATGCCGAGCAGATGAGCCGGGCCCTCTATTTCTGCCTCAAAGAATTGGGGGCCGAAGATCAGCAAACCAGCCTCATCGAGGCCATCCGGGCCGAGCGGGGCATCCCGGCAGCGGAGGAAGCTGCCCGGGAGTGGAACGTCGTCATGGGCCTGCTCAACGAGATGGCCCGCCTGCTGGGGGAACAGACCGTCACGGTGGCGGAGTACGAGGACCTGTTCGGCCTACTGCTCCGCACTTCGGATCTGGGACACATCCCCCAGACGCTGGACGCCGTGGTGCTGGCTGGTGCTGGCAAAATGCGGCTGGACGACCCGGACTATGTGTTTGTTCTGGGGCTGGCGGAGGGCGAGTTCCCCACGGCTCCCGGCGAAAGCGGTCTGCTGACCCATGCGGACCGCGATGCTCTGATGGCGAATGAGATCGACCTGCCCGACTGTTTTGAGAACCGGGTGGTGCGCGAGCAGGTCTGTTTTTATAAGGCACTGACCGCCCCGGCCAAGGGGCTCTGGATGAGCTGGCCCAAGGGGCAGGGCCTGACCCTGTGCGCGGCCTTGGAGCCGATTGTGGACGCGCTGGACCCTGCCCCGCCGGAGCTGGAATTGGCTGACCTGGCCGCCACCCCGGCGGACGGGCTGGACTGCCTGGGCGGAGGCTGGCCCTCACGGAGGTGGAGCGTGCCAGCCTGACCGAGGCCCTGAAACACCGGGCACGGGACCGGAAGAAACCGAAGAACCGCAAGGCCTCGCCCTGCTCCGCCGGATGG
>NZ_QTVP01000061.1:0-1890 GCF_003460645.1 Faecalibacterium sp. OF04-11AC
CGTTAAAATAAAATATTTTACGATTTAATTTATATCCTTTAATTGCTATATATAGCAAGAAACTATAATATAGAATAAAACCTATGATTCCATTTGAATAAATTTGGTTCATCACATCAGTTTCAACAACCCAGCTTTTCAAGTCCACATATTGACCATACAAGTTACTCATTGTGTATCCAGAATTTCCCGTTCCATATCCAAACAAGAACTGTATTATGCTACTATTTTTCACCACATTTGGATACGCAGTAAAATAACGAATGTGCGCATTTGCACTTCCTCCATCATATACGGCACCTGTTGCTCGTCCGTAAATATCCACAATTTTATCATATACAACAGGTACGATATTCGTGCAAAAGAGTATTGGTATAATAGCAACAACTATCAAAGAGATAGCAATGAATGTACGTTTTCTCACAGTCTTGCTCGCCCTTTTCAAAAAGTCAACAATTGAAAACATACCCGTTAAACCCAGACATACACCAATACCAATCATCGCCGTTGCGTTATTACATATAACAGCATCTACAACGGCTAAAGTTTTAACAAAATAACTATCGCACACAACAAATGCAATAATTACTATAGGGGCCATAAACGCAGAATGCCAGCACATTCCCGATGGATGAAATACTCCCAATTTATACTGTGATGGATTTTCGACCATATGAAGAATATCTCTAAACACAAGTTGGTTCAAATCAATATGAGCACCGTTATACAGAAGGAATTGAGCAATACATACTATAACCTGTGCTGTGCATGTCAATGCTAGTGCTTTCTTTATATACGCCACAAATCTTTCGGATCGTATATATCTCTCATAAAAAGATACCGTAAAAAAAGTTGGCACTAAAAAAACAATCGCAATAATTGAATTCTTTTTATACGACAGTGGAATATCACTCACAAAGCAAAGAAGTGTTGAAAGTACCCAAATGCAGTACAGCGATATAATTGTTCTATCTCTTGTTATTCGAAGTTTTCTTGTTATAATGGTGTGTGCCAGAAAGAAGACAACCTGCAAACACCAAAAGAGATCAAATATGCCAAATTGTACTAGCATGAATGTCGAAAAGAAAACGATTATAAAGATGCTTTTTTCATAGCGTGTGCTCTTTGATATTATAGCTTTCAATCTACTTTCTCCTTCTCCTTAACCACCGGAGACAACATTCTTAATTATAGAAACCAAATAAGGAATCCTCAAATAATATAAAACCATGTAGTAGTTTTTGTGCGGCATGATTATTTCTTCGCTTAACTGTCTAAAAAATCTTGCCATATATGGCTCCCTGGATGGCTTTTTCCTTGGCATTTCCAGCCTATGCTTCTTCTTTTCAAATCCAACTGCGTTATTCCCGTGCAATCTGTATCTAATCAGTGGCTTATTTAGGTACTTTACTTTTCCCATTGCTGCCGAAATTAACATCAATTGATAATCATGAATAACCTCGTTATTGTGTACTCTTAAATACACATCTATAGCATCACGTCTTACGCAATATGTACATCCTTGCACAACATTCCCAAATGCCAACCTTTTCAAGGTTAACTCTTCAACATCTTTATGCTTTTGAAGCACAAAATCATTTACTTGATAATGATCTATATCAGTAATCGGGTTCTCATTTTGATCAATCAAGGAAAATCCCGTACACACTGCCATATTTCTGTCCGATTTTTGAAGCTCCGCAAGTGTCAGCTTCACCTTTTCTTTTTCCCATATGTCATCTTGATCTGCCAAAAAAACGTATTTTCCATGTGTTAATGATATTGCCCTGTAAAAATTTTCTATGTATCCAAAATTCTTGACATTTTTAAATATATATATTTGTGGACAGTTTAACTCTTCAATAATTTCTATTGTTCTATCATTTGAAT
>NZ_QTVP01000062.1:0-1535 GCF_003460645.1 Faecalibacterium sp. OF04-11AC
TAAATATCATTTATAAAGAGTTTGATCCTGGCTCAGGACGAACGCTGGCGGCGCGCCTAACACATGCAAGTCGAACGAGAGAGAGGGAGCTTGCTTCCTTGATCGAGTGGCGAACGGGTGAGTAACGCGTGAGGAACCTGCCTCAAAGAGGGGGACAACAGTTGGAAACGACTGCTAATACCGCATAAGCCCACGACCCGGCATCGGGAAGAGGGAAAAGGAGCAATCCGCTTTGAGATGGCCTCGCGTCCGATTAGCTAGTTGGTGAGGTAACGGCCCACCAAGCGACGATCGGTAGCCGGACTGAGAGGTTGAACGGCCACATTGGGACTGAGACACGGCCCAGACTCCTACGGGAGGCAGCAGTGGGGAATATTGCACAATGGGGGAAACCCTGATGCAGCGACGCCGCGTGGAGGAAGAAGGTCTTCGGATTGTAAACTCCTGTTGTTGAGGAAGATAATGACGGTACTCAACAAGGAAGTGACGGCTAACTACGTGCCAGCAGCCGCGGTAAAACGTAGGTCACAAGCGTTGTCCGGAATTACTGGGTGTAAAGGGAGCGCAGGCGGGCGATCAAGTTGGAAGTGAAATCCATGGGCTCAACCCATGAACTGCTTTCAAAACTGGTCGTCTTGAGTAGTGCAGAGGTAGGCGGAATTCCCGGTGTAGCGGTGGAATGCGTAGATATCGGGAGGAACACCAGTGGCGAAGGCGGCCTACTGGGCACCAACTGACGCTGAGGCTCGAAAGTGTGGGTAGCAAACAGGATTAGATACCCTGGTAGTCCACACCGTAAACGATGATTACTAGGTGTTGGGAGATTGACCCTCTCAGTGCCGCAGTTAACACAATAAGTAATCCACCTGGGGAGTACGACCGCAAGGTTGAAACTCAAAGGAATTGACGGGGGCCCGCACAAGCAGTGGAGTATGTGGTTTAATTCGACGCAACGCGAAGAACCTTACCAAGTCTTGACATCCCTTGACGATGCTGGAAACAGTATTTCTCTTCGGAGCAAGGAGACAGGTGGTGCATGGTTGTCGTCAGCTCGTGTCGTGAGATGTTGGGTTAAGTCCCGCAACGAGCGCAACCCTTATGGTCAGTTACTACGCAAGAGGACTCTGGCCAGACTGCCGTTGACAAAACGGAGGAAGGTGGGGATGACGTCAAATCATCATGCCCTTTATGACTTGGGCTACACACGTACTACAATGGCGTTAAACAAAGAGAAGCAAGACCGCGAGGTGGAGCAAAACTCAGAAACAACGTCCCAGTTCGGACTGCAGGCTGCAACTCGCCTGCACGAAGTCGGAATTGCTAGTAATCGTGGATCAGCATGCCACGGTGAATACGTTCCCGGGCCTTGTACACACCGCCCGTCACACCATGAGAGCCGGGGGGACCCGAAGTCGGTAGTCTAACCGCAAGGAGGACGCCGCCGAAGGTAAAACTGGTGATTGGGGTGAAGTCGTAACAAGGTAGCCGTAGGAGAACCTGCGGCTGGATCACCTCCTTTCTAAGGAGTCAGGCAG
>NZ_QTVP01000063.1:0-1139 GCF_003460645.1 Faecalibacterium sp. OF04-11AC
TGAACTGCACCCCATTTGTTAGACAGTATGGTATACTGTTTAGGAAATGGGGTGTTTTTGTATGCCAAAGGGAATACCACAGAAAAAATATAGTGGGGAATTCAAAATAAAAGTAGTAGAAACAATGCGCGCGGAACATTTAAGCTGTCCAGAAGCTGCCAAACGTTTCGGGGTACAAAGTAAGACGCAAGTTGCAAGATGGGAGCGCATCTATCTGGAAGAAGGCAAAGAGGCCCTCTTGCTGGAACGTCGTGGTCGAGCTTGTGCAGCCAGCGGAACGCAGAAGGGGCGAAAGCCGAAATTAGACAAGCAGGTGGAAGAAGATCTCATTGCAGAGAATCAACGGCTTCGTATGGAGATTGACTACTTAAAAAAATTGAGAGCCTTGGTGCTGGAAGAGGAACGCCAAAACAAAAAGCACAAGTAGTTCAGGAACTAAGGCAGAAATATCCGTTGAAAGCACTGCTGCAGCTTGCCGGGCTTCCTCGCAGCACGTTCTACTATTATCTGCATCAGTCTCAAAAGCCAGTGAGATATCAGATGGTAAAAGAAGAAATCGTTGCAGTCTTTAATAAGAACAAGAAACGGTATGGATATCGCAGAATCACGCAAGAATTGCATAACAACGGCATTTACATCAATCACAAGACCGTGCAGAAGCTCATGAAACAGTTGGGCTTGGTCTGCCATGTTCGTGAGAGAAGAAAGTACAATTCTTACAAAGGTGAGATTGGCGAAGTGGCTCCAAATCTGTTGGAACGGCACTTCAAAACGAACGAACCAAATCGTAAATGGGTTACGGATGTCACAGAATTTAAAGTCAATGACCAGAAGCTTTATCTGTCACCAATCATTGATCTGTTCAACGGAGAAGTGGTCAGTTATAACCTTAGCCGCCACCCTAATTTTAAGCAAGTCACGGATATGCTGGAAGATGCTTTTCAGAAGCTGCCAGATAAAGTGGATGATTTGATTCTGCATTCAGATCAAGGCTGGCAGTACCAGATGAAGCCTTACCAGAACCTGTTGAGAGCGAAAGGCATTACACAAAGTATGTCCCGGAAAGCCACTTGTCTGGATAATGCGGTTGCTGAAAACTTCTTTGGCTTGCTCAAGACGGAACTGTTCTATTTGGAAAA